>JAYQUR010000048.1:0-14721 GCA_038148075.1 Alphaproteobacteria bacterium
GCTGACTGTATCGACTCTCCTGCTTTTCGTCCTGATCGCGGGGACGGCGTCCCCGGCGAGTGCCAAATACGCGTCCATCGTGGTCGACGCGAAAACCGGCCGGATCCTTCATTCCGTAAACGAAAGCACCAAGAATTATCCGGCGTCGCTGACGAAGATCATGACGCTTTTCATGACTTTCGAGGCGATACGGGACGGCCGCCTCAAGCTCGACCAGATGCTGCCGGTCTCGCGCGTCGCCGCCGGCCGGTCGCCGTCGAAGCTGTACCTCAAACGGGGCGACCGGATTTCCGTCGAAGACGCGATATCCGCGCTGGTGACCAAGTCGGCGAACGACGTCGCCACCGTCCTCGCCGAAGCGATGGGCCAGACGGAACGCAAGTTCGCGCGCCTCATGACCAAGCGCGCCCACGAACTCGGCATGAAGGACACGACGTTCCGGAACGCCTCGGGCCTGCCGCATCGCGGACAGCTCAGCACCGCGCTCGACATGGCGATCCTCGCTCGCACACTGCTGCAGGAATTCCCGCGCGAGTACCGGTATTTCGCGCAGAAATCCTTCACCTGGGACGGTAAGACCCACAAGAACCACAACAAGCTTCTCGAATCCTATCCGGGTGCGGACGGGATCAAGACCGGCTACATCCGGGCAGCCGGCTTCAATCTCGTCGCGTCTGCGAAACGCAACGGCGTCCGGGTGATCGCGGTCCTGTTCGGCGGCAAGTCCCCGAAGAAACGGAACGCCCAGGTCGCAAAACTCATGGACCGGGGATTCGAAACCCTGTCTAGCGCGCTGGTCGCGTCGAAAGGCGTCAAGAAAGATACCGGCGTTGCGACGCGGCTGATCCCGCCGGCCGCGGCCGCGACCCTCGACAGAAGCCGCGACCCGGCGTCGACGAAGTCCGGCCCGGTGAAGGTGGCGGCGCTGCCGAAGCAGACCGCCTCCGTCGCGCCCGCTGCCGCCCCGACCGTGCGCCGGCCGGCACAGCTGAACAGCTGGGCGGTACAGGTGGGCGCCTATAACCGGTACGCACCTGCCCATTTCGCCGTGTCGCGCGCCGCGCGTGCGGTGCCCAGCCTTCTCGGCAGCCAATTCGCGATCGTGAAGCAGAAAAGCTCGCGCCGGCGCGGGCCCGATATCTACAAGGCGCGGCTTCTGGTCCAGACCGAATCGCGCGCCCGGCAGTCCTGCAACGCGCTCAAGCGGCGCAACATCGACTGTATGGTGATCTGGATGGGCCCCGCCGACGCCAATTCCTGACGCGTCGACCCGCGGCCGTCCGGGCCACGCTGCCCGGACCGAGAAACATCCCTAGACGAGATTCCCGCGCTTCAGCCGCGCCATGAACGCGCGCTTATGCAGTCGCCGCCACGTGCCGATATCCCACGGCCGGACCGAAACCGGACAGGACGGCGCCGGGACGAATATTCCTGCCGTTACGGCCTCGCCCGATACGCTGACCGCGCACTCGAGCAGGTCGTATTCCGGGCCTTCATATGCGGTCAGCGCCGCCGCGGCGCTATCGGACAACTCGCCGGTAAGGACCCCGTGCGTCGTCGCGACGGCCGACCGGACGACCGCCGGATAGGTCCGGCCGCGAACGGAAACGCGGCGCCAGCCGGCAAGCTCAGCCGGCACGACCTCCGGCCGGGTCGCCTGCGTGCCGAGAACCAGAGCCCGTACGTCGTCGTCGATGAGGGTGCCGTAGAAGAAGAACCGCACGCGGCGGATCAGAAATCAGGCGGCTCGATGCCGCTTGCCCGCACCTGTTCGGCGAGCGCTGCCTTCAGTCGCTGCAAACCGCCCTGCGTTTCCGATTCGCAACGCGCGACGAGCACGTCCTGCGTGTTGGAGGCGCGGAGCAGCCACCATCCGTCGTCGGTCTGCACGCGGACGCCGTCGATGTCGGAGACGTTCGCGCCGGCGTCGGCGAGCCGGGTGCGCACTTCCTCCACCACCTCGAACTTGCGAGTCTCGGAACACGGAAAACGCAGTTCCGGCGTGTTGAGGAGATCGGGAAGACGCCGCCGGATGTCTGCAAGGCTGTCGTCGCGCACCGCCAATGCCGAGATGAGGCGGACCGCCGCGTAAAGCGCGTCGTCATAACCGAAATAGCGGTCGGCGAAGAAGATGTGACCGCTCATCTCGCCTGCCAGCAACGCGCCGGTCTCCGCCATCTTGGCCTTGATCAGGGAATGGCCGGTGCGCCACATCAGAGGTTTCCCGCCCATTTCTGCGATCTGGTCGAACAGAACCTGGCTCGCCTTCACATCGGCGATGATCGTCGCGCCCGGATTTTCGGCAAGGACGTCCTCGGACCAGATGACCATGAGCTGGTCGCCCCACAGGATTTCGCCGTCGCCGTCGATGACTCCGATCCGGTCGCCGTCGCCGTCGAAGGCGATACCGAGATCGCACCCCTCTCCGGTCACCACGTCGCGAAGCTGCTCGAGGTTCTCGACGACGGTCGGGTCCGGATGATGGACGGGAAAGGTCCCATCGATCCTTTCGTTCAAAAGGATGTGCTGGCCCGGCAGCCGCGATGCGAGATCCGCCATCGCCTCGCCGGCCGACCCGTTACCGGCATCCCACGCGATCTTGAGTTCGCGCCCGGGTCCGGCGTCCTGAGCGATACGGTCGACATAGCGCCGCAGCATCGGTTCGGATCTCTGGGTGCCGCTGCCTTCCGCATAACCGGCGGCAGCGGCAATCTCGCCGAGCGCCTGGATGTCGTCGCCGTAGAACGGCTTGGAGCCGTTCATCATCTTGAAGCCGTTATATTCGGGCGGGTTATGCGAGCCGGAGACCATAATGCCACCGGCGGCATCGAGCACGTTCACGGAAAAATAGAGCATCGGCGTGGGGCCGAGCCCGACCCGGACGGCGTCGGCGCCGGCATCGTTGACGCCCGCGACGACGGCTTCCTCCATCTCCGGCGAACTCAGCCGGCCGTCGTAGCCGACGCAGACCGTCTTGCCGCCCGCCCCGATGCGCGTCACGAACGCTCGGCCGATCGCATAGGCGTCATCGGTCGTCAGCGTCTTGCCGACGACTCCCCTGATGTCGTATTCGCGGAGGATCGTCGCATCGAACCGGTGCGGCCCGCCGCGCGCCATCAGCCGGACGCCCCGAGCACCGGCGCACGACCGACGCTGTGATAGTCGAATCCCGCATCGAGCAGCTCGTCGCTCTTGTAGATGTTGCGGAGATCGATCATCAGCGGCCGCGAAAGCAGCTTCTTGACGCGCGCGAGATCGAGGAGACGGAACTCGTTCCACTCGGTGACGATCGCCAGCGCGTCGGCGCCTTCCATCGCGTCGTAGGCGTCCTTGCAGAAAACCACGCCCGGCAGCATGCCTTCCGCTTCCTCCATGCCTTCGGGATCGAAGGCGCGGATGGTAGCGCCGGCCTTCTGCAGCGCCGGCACGATGTCGAGGCTGGGGCTGTCGCGCATGTCGTCGGTGTTGGGCTTAAACGTCAGCCCGAGGACCGCGATCGTCATTCCATCGACCGAGCCGCCGCAGGCGTCGATCACCTTTGCGGCCATCTCCGCCTTCCGCTTGCTGTTGACGTCGACGACGGTCTCGATGATGCGCAACGGCGCGCCGTAATCCTGCGCCGTCTTCACGAGCGCAAGCGTATCCTTCGGGAAGCACGAACCGCCGTAGCCGGGGCCGGCGTGCAGGAACTTGCCACCGATCCGGCCGTCGAGGCCGATGCCGCGGGCCACGTCCTGAACGTTCGCGCCGACCTTCTCGCAGAGGTTCGCGATCTCGTTGATAAACGTGATCTTGGCTGCAAGAAACGTGTTCGCGGCATACTTGATAAGTTCCGCCGTCTCGATCTTGGTGAACAGGATCGGCGTTTCCAGGAGGTACAGGGGCCGGTAGAGGTGGCGCAAAAGTTCCGACGCACGCTCCGATTCGGAGCCGATCACGACGCGGTCGGGCCGCATGAAATCCTCGATCGCCGACCCCTCGCGAAGGAACTCGGGATTGGACGCGACGTCGAACTCCGCGTCGGGACGCGTTTCGGAAACGATTTTGCGCACTTCGGCGCCGGTACCGACCGGCACCGTCGATTTGGTCACGATCACCGTGTAGCCGTCCAGCGCCTCCGCGATTTCCTTCGCTGCGGCATAGACATAGGAGAGGTCGGCATGACCGTCGCCGCGACGGCTGGGCGTGCCGACGGCGATGAAGACCGCATCGGCGCCGGACACGGCTTCCGCCAGGTCGGTCGTGAACGAAAGACGTCCTGCAGAGACGTTCTTCTCGACCAGGTCCTCGAGGCCGGGTTCGTAAATCGGGATTCGGCCGGCCTTGAGCCGGTCGATCTTGTTCGCGTCCTTGTCGACGCAGATCACTTCCGTCCCGAACTCCGAAAAACAGGCGCCGGAAACCAGACCGACGTAACCGGTTCCGATCATGGCGATACGCATGGGTTACCTCTCGTTATGAGCTCAGTCGCTCCGCGTACTCGCGGACGATGCGGGCAATATCGTCGGCCAGGTCGGGCCGTGCCAGCGCAAACGCGACATTCGCCTCGAAAAATCCTGCCTTGTCCCCGCAATCGAACCTTTCGCCTTCGAAGCGCAAACCGTGGAAGGGCTGACGCCCGATCATCCGGGCCATCGAGTCCGTCAGCTGAATCTCGTCGCCGGCGCCGCGCTTGCGTTCGTCCAGGTACTCGAACACCTCCGGGAGAAGGAGATAACGCCCGATGATGCTGAGCGTCGACGGCGCATCGGCAGGATCGGGCTTCTCCACCAGACCGGCGATCTCCGCGAGCCTGCCGTCGTCGGCCCCGACGTCCAGAATGCCATACCGGTTGGTATGTTCCTTCGGCACGTCCATGACGGCGACCACGTTGCCGCCGGTTTCCTCGTAGACGTCGACCAGCTGCTTCAGGCAGGGCGTGTCGGCCATGACGAGATCGTCGGCGAGCAGGACGGCAAAGGGCTCATTACCGACCAGCTCGCGGGCGCACCACACCGCGTGGCCGAGCCCGAGGGGCTCCTGCTGGCGGGTATAAACGATACGTCCGGGCTCGAGAACGGGGATATTGATCGTCCTCAGTTCCGCGTCCTTGCCGCGCTGCTGCAGAACCTGCCCCAGCTCATAGCTGTAGTCGAAGAAATCCTCGATCGCTTCCTTGCCGCGGCCGGTGACGAAGATGATCTCCTCGATGCCCGCCGCCAGCGCTTCCTCGACAGCATACTGGATCAGCGGCTTGTCGACGACCGGAAGCATTTCCTTCGGCATTGCCTTGGTGACGGGCAGGAAACGCGTCCCGAGACCGCCGACGGGAAATACCGCTTTTCTGATTTTCTTCTTCAAGGCCGCCTCGGCGATGGGAACGGAGGAGGCACGGAGTCCTGGCGGCCGCGCCTACGCTTCAGGCGCTGTATTTGCCACGCGCCCCCTTGGGACGCAAGGCGGACACGGCATTTTGCGTTCCGCCCGCCGTGCCTAGGTTCACGGAAGCAGGATATCCTTGGCGAGATTGATCTGCGCGGCGAGCCACGTCGATCCGCCGCGATCCGGGTGGTTGGCCTTAAGAAGGTTCCGGTGCGCCTCGCGTATTTCTTCGGGCGATGCGCCGGGCTTCAGCCCGAGGATTTCATAGGCCTGCTGGCGCGTCATCCCGCCGGAAGACGCCCGCGCCCCGCTATCGCCGCCCCCCGCGTTCTCTCCGGCGCCCGCGCCGCGCCAGTCGGCGCCATGCACCCTGTCGAGATACGATTCGAGAATAGTCGCGGATTCCGGGTCGTTTATCCGGCACTCGCGCAACAGGACTAACAGGTCGTCGAGCGGCATCTCGTCGAGATTGCGCCCTTTGTGCGCGCCGTCGAGGACGGTACCCCGCAGGACGCCGCTATCGTGCTCGAGCGTCATACGGAGATAACGGGTCTCGACGTCGGAATTCCGGCCGGGGGTGGGGCCGCCCATATTGCGCATAGCCTGTGCGATATTGCGCCAGCGCAACAGGAGCGGAAGGCCCAGCACCGCCCAGCCGAGCGGTCCTAACCGGCCGGTGGCCGCCAGGAACCCGAGCACGACGAACGCGACCGCGAAAACCACGCCCACGAAAATCTTCCGGACGTTCTGCGGATTGCTCCGTTTCGCGCCGAGATACATCAGATAGATGCCGACGACGACCGCAAGCCCGAGCAGGAAATACGGCATCGAAGATTACCGGAGCTGGCTCGTGATCATGCGAACGGCCTCGCCGCCGCGCCCGGAATAGTTCTCGAGTGCGACGCGGCCGCCAGCCGCAAACACCGCAACGGCGCTGAGCAATTCGCGCAGCTGCGCCGCGGACGATAGATCGAAGCTGCAATGCGCGCCGCCCGTCAGCCGGGCAATCTGGCGAAACGCGGAGGCCGCGATCGGGTCGTTACCCTCCTGAAACAAGAAGGCGGGAACGCCGCGCACGCCGAGCTCGCCCGCCACGTCGCAGACGTCGTCGATCTCTTCCTCGAAGCAGTCGCCGACGAAGACCAGCGCGTTGACGCGCTTCTGGTCGGTCTCCTTGATCGCATGGCGCAGCACTTTGCGAAGCTGGGTGCGCCCGCCGAGGCAACGGACCTTGACCATGCGTTTGACGAGTTCGTCCGACGTCGACACCCAGGGGCTCGACTTGCACTCGCCGAAACCGCGATAGAAGACGAGCTGGACCTCAAGCCCGCCGAGCCCGTCCGTCGCCTGAAACATCTCCGCCTGAAGATGACAGGCCCGATCCCATGTCGGCTCCCGGCTTGCGGTCGCATCCAGGGCAAACATCAGCCGGCCCCGTCCCGACGCCGACCGCACCGTCGGCGTCGCGGCGACCTTGGCGAGAAAATCGGCGACCTGGCCGCTCTTAGACTTCGACGGCAGGCGATCATCGTCGCGATTTGCGGACATGGCTCCTTCCGCTGGTGGTTCCTCTTCCTGAGATAATACCCCGCAGCGGGCTTTGCCAGCGACTTCGCGGCCGCGGGCGGACTGCGCGTCAGGCAGGGCGGACCCAGATGGCGGTGTCGTGGAAGACCGCGCCGCCGTTCGGTGCGCCCGGATCGGCGCTTGTAAGAAGGTTGATTCCGATCCCCTCCTCGAACGCCTCGTTCGGCCAGACGCTCTCGACGATGGCGACGCCCTCCTTCACCCCGTCATAGGGCTCGACGTGAAGCACCAGGTCGCCGCGATCGTTGCCGATACGCGCCCGGTCGCCCTCCGCAAGGCCGAGCGCTTCGCAATCCGACGGATGTAGCATCACGGTCGGCCGCGCCTCCCGTGCGATAGACGTCTCCGTCTCGGTAAAGCTGGTGTTCAGGTAGTTGCGGGACGGGGCCGTGACGAGCCGAAACGGTCGGTTATCGTCGGGCTCGTCGATGATATCGCAGAAATCCGGCAGTTCCGGCAGCACGGCATGATTGGGTCCAAACGCCTTCCAGTCCGCGCGAAAGTGGAATTTCCCGTCGGGTTGCGGGAACCCGTTGAGGAAATTCGCTTCCTCGAAGCCGGGGCCGATGTCGATGAAACGCTTCTGCTTCAACTCGTCGGCGCTGCAATAGCCCGAGGCGGCCAAGATCTCGTCGATCACTTCCCACTCGGACATTCCGAAAGCGCGATGATCGGCGCCGAGCCGCTTGCCGAGCGCGCTGAACATGGCGTGGTTGCTGCGCGTTTCGCCGAGGGGCTCGAGCACCTTGGGGCCTATCTGCAGATAGGTGTGTCCGTAGGCGGTATAGAGGTCGTCGTGTTCGAGAAACATGGTCGACGGGAGCACGATGTCGGCGAGCTTCGCCGTGTCGGTCAGGAACTGCTCGTGGACGCAGAGGAACATGTCGTCGCGCAGCAGGCCGCGGCGGACCCGCCCCGACTCGGGCGCGACGACGGCGGGGTTGGAGCTCTGCACCATCATGGCGGTGACCGGCGGGCCGCCGTTGAGCGGCGGCGTATCGCCGTCGAGGATCGGGCCGAGCTGCGACATGTCGAGTATCCGCGCATTCGGATCGTCGATGCCGGTAACGACGGAATTGTCGAGGCGGAACGTCTGGCCCACCGAACCGTATAACCCCGCGCCGCGGTGCTTCCAGGCCCCCCGCACCGCCGGCAGGCAGCTGACCGCATGCAGGCCGGAGGCGCCGTTCCTCGAACGCGAAAAGCCGTAACCCATCCGGATCATCGCCCGTTCGGTCGTGCCGTATTCCCTCGCCAGCGCCTTGATCTCGGCAATCGGCACTCCGGTGATTCCCGACGCCCAGTCAGGGCCGCGCGTCGCCACGTGCGCCTCGAGGGCCGCAGGGTCGTCGGTGTACTGCGCCATGTAGTCCCGGTCGGCATGGCCGTCGCGGAACAGGATGTGCATCACGGCCACCGCGAGCGCGGCATCGGTTCCGGGCTTCGGCTGGATATGCAGGTCGGCCTGCTGCGCCGTCGCGGTGCGGTAGGGGTCGATCGCGATCATCCGCGCGCCGCGCTCCTTGCGGGCGCGGCCGATGTGGTTCATCAGGTTGACCTGCGTGTAGACCGGATTCGAGCCCCACATGACGATCAGGTCGGCCTCCGCGAAATCGCGCGGATCGCTGCCGCGCTGCGCGCCGACGCCCGCCTTCATCCCGGCCAGCATGATGGACGAGCAGATCGTGTTGTGCTGGCGCGAATAGCCCATCGCGTTGCGCATGCCCTGGATGATATCGCGCTGCAGCTTGCCCATCGTGCCGGCGTAACCGTAGAGCCAGACCGTCTCGGGCCCGTACGCCTGCGCGGCCTTCGTATAGGCCTCCGCAACGATATCGAGCGCGTCGTCCCACGAGATCGGCTCGAAATCGGCAAGCGTCGAAGACGCGGACTTGGCGCCCTTGCGACGCAGGGGCCGGGTCAGCCGGGCCGGGTGATGGACGCGTTCGGCATAGCGCGCGACCTTCGCGCAGACCACCCCCGCCGTGTAGCTGTTCGCCTCGGAACCGCGGACGCGCCCTATCTTCTGCGGCGACTCGAGCTCGATATCGAGCGTGCAGGTGCTGGCGCAGTCGTGCGGGCAGACGGAATGGGCGATATCGAGCGGCATGGGTGACTGTCTCCGGCTAGAGGCGGACGCGGAGTATAAGCGAACGTCATGACGGTTTGGAGACGCGTTTGCGCAAAACGCCTGTGCGGCAGCTACTTGTGAAGCGTGCCGCCGTCAACGAAGGCGTGGAAGACGAATGCGAAGGTGAGGTCGTGAACCTCGTCCTTCAGGCCCTGAAAAGTCTTCCGCTGAACGACGACGTTGCCTATATCCCGGCCGCCTGCGACCTCGCTGTCGTCGAGGGCGGAGTTCTGTCCGGGCTCCCACGTGAGCACCAGATCGCCCGACTCGATGCGTTTCTTCGTCCGTAGCGTCTCCAGCGGCCACACCTCGGTGCCGACCTTGATCACGTAGGCGAGCGGTTCGATTCCCTGTGGCATCGGTCCGCGATAGAGGAACGGCCGTGCCGCGGTGTCGTAGCCGACATACGGATTGGTGCCGTAAGGCCGCATGTTCGGATTGTCGGGGACGAGCACCGTTCCCTTCGGATAGCGTTCCTTGAACCGGGCAATCGATTCGACGCGCGCCGGCAGCATTCGCAACTCGACGCCGGTCATGACGCCGACGATCCCGGTCCCGGTGAACTGCTGCCACCAGCTCTCGGTCTGCCGGTCGTACATCACCATATCGGACATCCGCAGCTTGCCGGTGGTGCCGAAGTCGAGGATACGGTCCTTCACCCGCCGGTCGAACACGATGGCCGAATTGCACAGCGGGCAGTACGTTACGGAAACCGGAATACCGCCGACGGTATCGTTGACGATCTCGTGCCAGATCAAAACCTTCAACGGATAGGCGCGGGCGTCTCCCTTGTGCTCGAACGCGATAACGGGTTCGGTCGGCGCATCGGGCGTATAGGCGCCGACGGCGACGAATTTCGGAGCGTCGATGGACGGGATGCCGTCCTTGGGCGGGCCGCCGGACATGATCGACTCGAAGTCGACGGACGTCTTAGAGAAATCCGTCTTCGGCCATTCCGCCTTCCAGAACACCGGATTGCCGAACGCGCCGGGCGCTAAAACCGTGCAGGCTACAAGCGCCAGCCATCCAAGCAGTATCGCACGCAGCGCAAAGGCGCGTTCGGGCGCTGCCGGTGCAGGATATCTCATCGCGGCCTCCCCTCGGTGATAGCCACGATTCCGCCAGATGACGCGTCGGGGCGCAACCGCGCCGTTGTCACGTTGCAGTGAGCGGAGAGCGGAGAGCGGGAGAGCGAGTTTACCGGACCTGGACGCGCTTGCCCGATTCCGCGGATTCGATGATCGCCTCGAGCACCGCCGTGCCATGCTGGATCTGGTCGGGCGTGACCGGGAACGGATCGCCCCCCTCGATGGAGCGGGCGAAGGCTTCGAGACCGGCGGCGATGGTTTTCATGCCGGGATAGGGATAGCCCTCCCAGGATTCCTCGACGAACGTACCGTCCGTTTTCTGCGCGGTGAAGCTGTCGTGGGCGAAGATGCACCCCCAGCCCTTGCTGCCGAAGGCGCGGACCTGCCACAGCGTGCCCGACGCGGCAACGGTGCCGAGATAGCCGAGCTGGCCGCCCTCGAACTCCATCAGGATTGCGGTCGCGTCGTCGATGTCGAAGGGGATCGCGACGCGCTTCGAGACGGCCTGAACGCTGGCGATGCGGCCGAACAGGTTGATGTACATGTCCACCGAATGGATGCCGAGCGACGTCATCCCGCCGGCCGGGCTTTCCTCCCGGTTCGCGCGCCACTCTCCCGTATAGGCCGCCATATTGGCCGAGAAATTGCCTTCGATCTGGATCATGTCGCCCAGCTCGCCGTCGTCGATCATCTTCTTGAGCATGGCGGCATTGGGAGAGAAACGCCTGTTGTGACCAATCGCAACCTTGAGGCCCTTCGCGGCGAGGGCGTCGAGCGCGGTCCGCGCCTCGTCGCCCTTGAGCGTAAACGGCTTCTCGCAGAACACGTGCTTCCCGGCATCGACCGCCTTCATGATCTGTTCGAAATGCACCGTATGCGGCGAGGCGAGCACGACCGCGTCGATGTCCGCATCCGCGACGAGGTCGTCGTAGCTGTCGAACAGGCGAATGCCCTTCCCGGCCGCGTAATCCTCGACCTTGGACAGGGTCCGCGTATTGCCCGCAACGAACTTTATCTCGTCGCTGGCGTCCACGGAATTGACCAGCGTCTGTCCCCACCGGCCCATGCCGACGATCGCTGCTTTGATCATTTTTCCTTCTTTCCGTTCGTTGCCGGCACGGCCCTACTCCGCCGCGTCCGTCTTTTCCTGGGGGACAAGCATGTCATACCAGGGCTTGTTTTCGCGGGTCCTGGCGTCGTCGACATGAAGCGCCTTGATCTCGGTGTACTCGTTCAGGCCCACCTCGCCGAACTCGCGACCGATGCCGGACTGCTTGTAGCCGCCGAACGGCATCTGCTCGGAAAGGAGGTGCCAGTCGTTGATCCAGACGGTGCCCGTCCGCATTCGGCCCGCGACCGCGCGGGCGCGATCGATGTCTTCCGACCAGACGCCGCCGCCGAGCCCGAAGATGGAATCGTTGGCTATCGAAATTGCTTCGTCCTCGCTCTCGTACTTCATGACGCAGAGAACCGGTCCGAATATCTCTTCCTGCGCGATGGTCATGTCGTTGGTGACGTTGGTGAACACCGTCGGCTTGACGAACGAGCCCTTGGCGAGATCGCCGTCGGTCGCGCGTTCGCCGCCGCAGGCAAGCGTCGCGCCCTCGGCCTTGCCCTTCTCGATGTAGTCGAGAACCGTCTGCATGTGACCGGGCGAGACCACGGGGCCGACCTTGGTCGCGGGATCGAGCGGGTCGCCCATCGGCATCGCGTTGAGCTTGGCGACCATCTTCTCCACGAACTCGTCGTGCCGGGCTGCAGGAAGCAGCAGCCGCGTGCCGGATTCGCAGACCTGGCCCTGATGGTAGAACGACGCGAAGATCGAGCCGTCGATGGCAATATCCCAGTTGGCGTCGTGCAGGACGATGTTGGCCGACTTGCCGCCGCATTCGAGCGTCACCTTCTTCAGCGTGCCGGCCGCCTTCTGCATGATGTCCTTGCCGACCTCGGTGGAACCGGTGAAGGCGACCTTGTCGACGTCGGGGCTCGTGGTCAGCACTTCGCCGATCTTGCCGCCCGGCCCGGAGATGATGTTGACGACGCCGGGCGGGAAACCGCATTCGTCGACGATGCGCGCAAGCTCCATCGCCGAAAGCGGCGTATCCGAGGCGGGTTTCAGCACGATGGTGTTGCCGGTCGCCAACGCCGGGCCCAGCTTCCAGACCGCCATCAGCAGCGGGAAATTCCACGGGATGATGGACGCACAGACGCCGATGGGTTCGCGGATCGTGTAGTTGAACGACCTGCCGGGCCGCGACATGCCCTCGATCTCCCGGGCCTCCTGATTGTAGTTCACGGCCATCTGGCCGAAATAGCCCATCTGGCGCTGGGCGAGATAGGCGTCGGCGCCGGTCTTAGCGATGGTGCCACCGGAATCGAGGGATTCCAGCCGGGCGAGATCCTTCTGGCGCTCCTTCATTTTCGCCGAGAGCGCACCGATGATGGCGCTGCGTTCCTCGCCCGACATGCGCGGCCACGGACCGTTGTCGAACGCGTCGCGCGCGGCAGCGATGGCGTCGCGCGCATCGGCCTCGCTGGCAACGGGAATCTCGGCGATGGCCTCGCCGTTATAGGAATTGAGCGTCGGCTTGCTCGCTCCGCCCTCGGCATCGCGGAACTTCCCGCCGATATAGAGCTGATACTTTTCCATCGTCCCGTCGCCTCTGTCTTGTCGGATAATCGTTGTCGGCGGGGAACTTATCCCAGGGCCGCAGGGGCGTCCATACGACGTCCCGAGCCGCTAGGCCGCGCGCCCGGCGAAGTCCCCGGCACCGTAGGCGCGCGCCTGCCGGACGGCGACCGCCTTGAGTTCCTCGACCGTATTGCAGCCCAGTTGGCCAAGCGTCGCGCTGAGATCGTCCATCAGCAGGTCGATCAGATGCGCCGGGCCCTGCCCGCCGAGCGCGCCGAGGCTCCACAGGAACGCCTTGCCGGCGAACGCCGCATCTGCCCCGAGGGCCACCGCGCGCGCCGCATCGGTGCCGGACCGCACGCCGGAATCGTAAATGATTGCGGCGCGGCCGTTCACCTGGCGCGCGATCTCGGGCAGGACATCGATGGGCGCCGGCAACGCGTCGATCTGGCGACCGCCGTGGTTGGTGACGAACATGCCGTCGAGGCCGAGTTCGATGGCGCGTTCGGCGTCCTCGGGATGCATGATTCCCTTGATCACGAGCGGCTTCTTCCACTTGTCGCGATAGCGCGCGATTTCGTCCCAGGTGAAGGCGCCGCCGCTCTCGCGCCGGATAAATGCCGCCGCCTCGGCGATGCTCGCACCGGGTTTCATGTAGGGCGCAAGAGAGACGAACTTCGGAATGCCGTTGCGCGACAGCGCGCTCATCCAGTGCGGCGAGCGCATCGCATCCAGCTTGAGCCTCATCGTCAGCTTGAAGGGGTTCATGATGCCGCTCTTCACCTCGCGCGGCCGCGTCGTCCGGGTCGGCGTGTCGACAGTCAGCACGAGAACGTTGACGCCCGCCGCTTCCGCGCGGCGCACGAGGTCGAGCCCGATCTTGTGATCCTCGCGATGGAAGCGGTAGAGCTGCAGCCACAACACATCGGGCGCGATCTCCGCCGCCGTCTCGATATCGATGCCGGACAGGACGCCGAGCGTATAGGGAACGTTCGCCGCCTGCGCCGCCCTTGCGAGATAGGTCTCGGCCCCCGGATAGGCCGTACCCGGCCCGCCGACCGGCGCGACGCCCACGGGTGCGGCGTAGGCCTTGCCGAGGATCGTCGTGTCCACGGGCGGAGGTTCGATCACGCGACCGTAGCGCGGCACCATCTCGATGGAATCGAGCGCGTTCCAGTTCCGCTGGATGCCGGTATCCGCGCCTGCGCCGCCGTCGGCATACTCGAACGCGAAATTCGGCAACCGCTTGCGCGCCCGTGACCGAAGGTCCTGAGCCGTCGGGAAACGCCGTTTCAGCGCGAGTTGTTCTGGCGTGGGCGGGGAGCGTTCGGGCCGGCTGTTGCGGCGCTCGGCAGCGGAATCGGACATCGGTATTTCCCGGGTTTTATCGACGGCGGTCTGGTCCATCCGATCATAGACCGATACCGGCCCGCTGATCGAGTAGGGCCACCGATTGACCTGGCATTTTCAAGGGGGTTTATTCCGGGAGGGTTTGGCAGAAGATGATCCGGCCATGAACGTTCGGAACTTCCTGATTGCAGGCATCGCGATTCTACTGGCGGGAATCGTCGGATTCCGGTGGTACGCCGGTCTCCATGACGCCTCGGCCAACGGGATCGACATCACCGATACGCGTGTCGTAGAGAAAGGCAGCGCCCTCTACGCCGCGAATTGCGCCACGTGCCACGGCGGCGCGCTGGAAGGCCAGACGCCGAACTGGCGGACCCGTTTCCCCGACGGCAGCTTCCCGGCACCGCCGCACGACGAGACGGGCCACACCTGGCATCACCCCGACTGGCAGCTTTTCGAGGTTACGAAGAACGGCCGCCCCGAACTTGCCGACCGCGACCTCCAGTCCAAGATGCCGGCGTTCGGCGAGAAACTGTCCGACGGCGATATCTGGGCGGTGCTCAGCTATATCA
>JAYQUR010000049.1:0-14686 GCA_038148075.1 Alphaproteobacteria bacterium
GATTCAGTGCGGCTATCGGGCCGCATTTGCCAGATTTTGGGCGGTAAACCGCCTGAAGGCTTCACTTATGAGCTGTTTCTCGACGAAAACGGGGAAAAAATTTCGAAATCGCGCGGAAACGGCCTGTCCGTGGAGGAATGGCTTGAATATGCGCCGCCGGAAAGCCTGGCGCTCTATATGTTCAATTCGCCGCGCAAGGCCAAAAGGCTCTATTTCGACGTCATCCCTCGCCATGTCGACGACTACCTGACGCACCTGACGAAGTACGGCGAGCAGGACGAGGCGGCCCGCATCGAGAACCCCGCCTGGCATATCCACAACGGCCAGCCCCCCGCACCCGAAGCGGGCGTTACCTTCGCGCTGCTCCTGAACCTCGCCAGCGTCTGCAACACCGAAGACCCCGCCGTGCTGTGGGGTTTCATCACCCGCTACGCCCCCGAGGCGACGCCCGAGACGGCACCGATCCTCGACCGGCTCGTCGGCTATGCGATCGCCTACTACCGGGATTTCGTGAAGCCGGACAAGAGCTACCGCGCGCCGAGCGACCGGGAACGCGCGGCGATCTCCGACCTGGTCTCGGCATTGAAAGCGTTGCCGGCCGGAGCCGATGCCGAGGCGATCCAGACCGAGGTCTACGAGGTCGGCAAGCGTCACGACTTCGAAAACCTGCGCGACTGGTTCAAGGCGCTCTACGAGGTGCTTCTGGGCCAGAGCCAGGGACCGCGGTTCGGTTCGTTCGTCGCCCTCTACGGCAAGGACGAAACGCTTGCCCTGATCGGCCGGGTGCTCACCGGAGAAAGCGCCGCCGCCGAATAGAAAGGCGGTCGGGGCGTCAGTTGACAGGCCCGCGCGGCCCGTCGCCCTCTATCTCGGGCCGCACCGACGTCGGGCCCGCCTGGTGGTTGACCATTTTCCACACCCGGCCTTCGCGCACGAACGTATTGGTCGCCACCAGAAAATTGCCGCCGATCTCCTCGAAACATATGACGCTTGCGGTCTCGCCGTAAACCAGCGCATGGGCGTCGTGGCACAGGATCGCGGGCGAATCGGGATTGCGGATGATCGCGAGCCAGCTCCGCATCACCTCGTCTCGGCCGAACAGCGGTCCCCAGCCGGGATGCAGACAGGCGACGGGCGCCGCATGCGACCACAGGTCCTCCATAGCGGCCTCGTCGCGATCGGCGAAGGCGCGGTAGAAAACCTCGTTGGCGAACAGGACGGCATCGGAATCCGACATGACCGTCAGTCTAGATCAAATTCGCCCGTGACAGAATTCCGGATACCCGGCTCGACCCGTATAATTCGCTATCTAATGAATACGGTTGACCGACGACTTCCGCGATGTCTACCTTCTCCGTCAGGAATGGGCGGCGTTTCGAACGCCCGTCGAGGAGGATGAGGAGACGATCATGAAATTCCGTTCGATTTGCGTCGCGGTCGCGGCGACGCTTGTTCTGCCGGCCGCCGCATCGGCCCAGAACGTCACCCTGAAATACCTGACCGCCTGGGACAACCGCTACGAAGGCACCCCGCTCATCGCATACCAGTACGGGGACATGCTGAAGGAAGCGTCCAAGGGACGGATCAAGACCGTCTTTTCGGGCCCCGAGGTGATCAAGCCCAATCAGCAGTTCCAGCCGACCGCCGCGGGCGTGTTCGACATGAACCTGTCGGTCGCTCCCTACTATCTCGGCACCACCGGCGTTCCGATGGCGTTCTTCGCCATGCCCGCGAGCGCCGAACGCTGGCGCGAAAAGGGCTACTGGCAGTTCGCCGACAAGGAAATGCAGCGCTACGGCCTGAAGATGATTTCTCACATCATGGGCGGAACCGACGCCAACATCTTCCAGGTGATGCTCAAGGATCCGGTCAAGAAGATGGAAAACCCGCTGGCCGGCCGCAAGATTCGCGCCAACGCGCTCTACCGTCCCATTGTCGAGCCCCTCGGCGGCTCGATGGTGAACCTCAGCGGCGGTCAGATCTACGCCGCCCTGCAACGCGGCGTGGTCGACGGCGCCTGCTGGCCGATCCTCGGCGCGGTGAACTTCAAATGGTACGAAGTCGCCAAATACATGATGCGGCCGCGGTTCGGCGTTTCGCCCTACACGGTCACGATGAACCTCAACCGCTTCAACAAGATGTCCAAGGCGGATCAGGAGCTCCTTCTCAAGGTCGGCCACGAGCTCGAAAAGAAGGTGCCCGCGCAGTTCAACGAAGCCACCGAAAACGAGATCAAGAAGCTCAAGGAGCTCGGCGTCCAGGAAACCTGGATCGACGAGAAGATCGCGGCCACCATGCTCGCGGACTACAACAAGGGCGTCTGGAATCTGTCGATGGCGGGCAACAAGAAGACCGCCGACGAGGTCATGAAGCTCTACGAGATGGCCAAGGCCGCCGGGGATGCTCCTGCGAGCCTCAAGTAAACGGTTCTCGTCCTGACCGACTGTAAGTAAGGGTTGAAGGGGGGCCGGCGATGGGTCTCGTACGCGGACTCTGCCGTTTGCACGACGGTATTACCGATGCGGGTTATCTCGCCGGCGCCCTCGCCCTTGCCTCGATGGCGGCGATCTACTGCTACGAGGTGGTGACGCGCTATTTCCTGGGCCTCGCCACCGACTGGGCCAACGACACGTTCGCCAACCTGCTGATCATAACGATCTTCGCGATGGTTCCGCATGCAACCCGGGCGGGGCAGCACATCTCGATCAGTCTGCTGCAGGAACTCGTACCGTCGCTGCGCGGCGTACTGGCCGTGTTCACAGGCCTTGTCGGCATCGCGGTCTGCCTGTTCGCCGCCTGGATGAGCTACGGCGAAAACATGCGCCACATCGAAATGCAGCTCGTGACCGAACAGAACCACCCGCTGCCCAAGATCTGGATGTCGGCGTGGATCACCTTCGGCTTCGTCGGCGCGGCGCTCTATTTCCTGCGCACCATGATACCCGCCGAAGCGGTCAGGCCGGTTTCCTGGATCACCCCTCGGCGCGACGAACTGGCGGGCGACGTCTGATGGAATGGTACTGGACCCTCACGATCGGGATCGCGATCCTCGTTGCCCTGTTCATGACGGGCGCGCCGATCTTCCTCGCGTTTCTGATCATCATCGTTTCCGGCGTCGTCATGCTGCTCGGCGACGCTGCCTTCGGCATGGTGGTGAACTCGGTCTACGAGACCGCGACGACCGCCGCTCTCGGCACGGTGCCGCTGTTCATCCTGCTGGGCGAGATCCTGTTCCGGTCCGGCTGCATGGAAGTGCTGCTCGATTCCATCGACAAGCTGGTCGGACGCGTCCGCGGCCGCCAGTACGTGCTGTCGATCTCGCTGTCCACCATCCTCGGCGCCCTGTCGGGCTCGGCGATTGCCGTCGGCGCGATGCTCGGACGGTCGCTGCTGCCGGTGATGCGGCAGCGCGGCTACGACACGAAGCTGTCGATCGGCACGATCCTCGCGGGCGCCTGCCTCGCACCGATCATCCCGCCGTCCATCCTCGCCATTATCGTGGGCACGCTGGCGGACGTTTCGATCGCGGCGCTGCTGATCGCCGGCGTGATTCCGGGCCTTCTGCTAGCGGCGATGTTCGTCGCCGCCTGCCTGATCAAGGTGCGGATCGACCCGTCGCTCGCGCCGGACGACGACGAGGGCGCGCAGATAGACATCAAGGGCAAGCTCAAGGCGCTCGCCGGGTTGCTGCCCTTTTCGGTCATCATCTTCATGGTCATGGGGCTGATCATGCTCGGCGTCGCGACGCCGTCGGAATCGGCCGCCACCGGCGTGCTCGGCGCCATACTGACCGCCGCCTACTACCGCAGGCTCAGCTTCCGCATGCTGTTCGAAGCTGTCGGCGAGGCAGCGCTGCTCGCCTCCGTCATCCTGCTGATCCTGTGCAGCGCGGTGATGTTCACCCAGCTCCTCGCCTTCACCGGCGCCACGTCGGCGCTGACCGAAGTCGTCACCAGCCTCGACGTAAACCGCTGGGTGATGTTCTTCCTGATGATGCTGCTGCCGTTCATCCTGTGCATGTTCATCGACCAGCTGGGGCTGATGCTGGTGGTCATCCCGATCTACCTGCCGATCCTTAAGGTGCTGGAATTCGACCCGGTCTGGTTCTGGCTGCTGTTCCTGCTGAACATCACGCTCGGCGCAATCACGCCGCCGTTCGGTTACGTCATGTTCGCGGTCAAGGCGGCCGCGCAGGACATCCCGATGGGAGACATCTTCCGCGCTTCGTGGCTGTTCGTGGGGCTCACGCTGCTCGGCATGGTCCTGATGACCGTTTTCCCGGAGGTCGTCACCTTCCTGCCGGGGCTTATGGAGTAGAACCGGCGTTTGCCGTAGATCGCAACGGCCCGCTCCCGGTCTGGGAGCGGGCCGTTTCGTTTCGGGAACGGCGAGCGTCTATTTGAGCTCGATGCCCTCGTTTTCCCCGTCGAGGAAGATATTCGGCTTCAGGAACATCGACAGGATGAGCGCGCCGTTGGGCGCCCAGGCGTCGTGCCGGCTGCCCGCGGGGCGCCAGACGTAGTTTCCCTTGGTTACTTCGCCCTCGTCGTCGACCAGCGAGCCGTCGATCACGAAGGTCTGTTCGAGCGCGACATGCTCGTGGAAGGTCAGCTTCGATCCCGGCGCCCATTTGAACAGCGCGGTCATCATGCCGGTCTCCTCGTCCTCCATGAGGATCTTCATCTCGATCCCCTCGCAGGGGGTCGGCTTCCACGGAATTTCGTCGACCTCGACGAAGCGCGAGGCGAGATCGGGCAGGTCCTCGTGACCCTTGAACAGCGGCGTGACGACGGCCATGACATTTCCTCCAGATAGATGCGGCGGCCAAGTCTCCTAGGCCGCCGCAACCGCGTCAAGGCCGCCCGCATCATGCGGCGGCGGCTTTCCCGCCCCGCGACGCCGCCGCGCCGATCTCGGCGACATGGCGATGATCGGTGCCGCAGCACCCGCCCACGACGGTGAGCTGGGGGTGGTCCCTCAGCAGTTCGCCGAACTGCTCTCCGAGCTCTAACGGGTTGCCGTCATCGAGCTCTTCGGAATTGTCCAGTTCCTCGTGGCTGCACCGGGAGGCGTTGGCGCGAAGTCCCCGGATCCTGCCGATTCCGTCCAGCGCATCGCGGAAATGTTCGGGGTGCGCGCAGTTGATCATGAAATACGCCGGATAGCCGCCCGTCGCGTCATCCACTGCCTAGACGGCCGCCGCCAGCGCGTCGCCGGTCGGCAACCGGCCGTCGGTTTCGACGGTGAACGAAATCGCGATCGGGATGCCGGCGACTTTCGCGGCTCGCACCGCGCCTATTGCCTCGGGGACGTTGGTCAGCGTGAGGAAGCTGATCAGGTCGGCGCCGGCTTCCGCGAGCACCGCGATCTGGTGCGCATGGTAGGCTTCGGCCTCGTCCGGGGTCATGAGTTCGCCGGGATCGTAGCCGTCGCCGCGCGGGCCGACGCAACCGCTGATCACCATCGGCGTGTCCGGCGTCTCGTGGCGGGCGCGAATACCGACCAGAAAGGCAATTGCGTCCCGGTTGATCCGCGCCGTTTCCGCTGCCGAAATTCCGAGTTGCGCCGTCCAGTCGCGGCTCGCCCGCCACGTTACGCTCTCCAGCAGAAGCCCGGCACCGGATTTTTTCGCGATGTCGATATAGGGATCGAAATAGGCATCGAGCCGCGCGCGTCCCTCGTCGCTTTCGAGCAGGTGGAACGACGCGAACAGCGGCAGTTCCACCCCTTCCTGAAAAGCCATCACCGTTTCGAGCCCGCCATCGGTGAGAACGATCTTGCCGTTCAACTGCGGGAGCTTGTTTCTGTACTTGGCCATCTACCGTTCCTTTCCGTTGCATCCGTTGTGCCCCGGACTATGTCGCACGGTCATGCAGCCCTCTAGACGACTGACGGTACAGCAACGCGGAATATATTTTTCTCTTTAATTTCTGTGCATTAGGGGTTTTCAATGCGGCCTTCGCCGGCGGTCGCGCGAAACGGGCGCTGGCCAACTGTACCGCGGGTACAGTAAATAAACCGGGCATGGGGGATACGATGAGCGAAGCGGGACGGCGAAAAGGCACCGACACGCGCGAAGCGCTGCTCGACGCGGCGGAAAGCTCCGTTCTCGACAAGGGGTTCGCCGCGACTTCGATCGAAGAACTGATCGCTGACGTCGGCATCACCAAGAGCGGTTTCTTCTATCACTTCTCGGACAAGGGCGAGCTCGCGAAGGCGCTGCTCCAGCGCTACCTCGATCGCGAGGATTCGCTGTTCGACGAACTGTTCGCGCGCGCCCGTCAGCTGCACGACGATCCGTTGCACGCGTTCCTGATCGGCCTGAAATTAATGGCGGAGCTGATGGAGGACCTGCCGGGTGGCCATCCGGGTTGTCTCGTCGCTTCCTACTGCTACCAGGAAAACATGTTCAACCGCGACGTCCGGGAGCTGAACCGCGAGGGCGTTTTGCGCTGGCGCGAACGCTTCCGGGGTTATCTGGAAGAAATCGCCGAAATCTACCCGCCGCGGGCGGAGGTATCTCTGGAAGACCTGGCAGACATGTTCTCGGCCATCGCGGACGGCGGTATCATTCTCAGCAAAGTCGTCCGCGATGCGACCTTGCTGCCGAAACAGCTACTCCTGTATCGCGAATTCGTCCGGTCTGTCTTTCTCGGGACCGGACGTAATTGAATTATTCAGTTAAATCAGAGCGCTAATCCGTTTCCGGCGATTTTGCTAAAATTTTCGTGATAGTGACGTCCGACACACACGACGACCGCGTATCCGTCTTAAATATCGATCGAACGAAAAGAACGGAGATCGAAAAAATGGTGCGTCATCGGTTTTACGGCTTCCAGTACGGCTTCGCCGCAACCCTCCTCCGGGCCGCCGCCCGGATGTTCCGCAGCTGCCGGAGCCAGGCGGCAGCCTGACACCGCCCGACGCGCTCAGGCGGCGTCGGCGAAGGCGGCGACGGGCGGCTTTCCGGCAACGGTCGACCGCCGGAGGACCCGGCTTTCGGCCGGATCGAACGTCGTCCGCGCATGCAGGGTGCAAAGATTGTCCCACATCGTCAGGTCGCCCGGCGTCCACACGTGTTCGTAGCAGATGGCCGGGTCTTCCAGCACTTCGAAAAACTCTTCCAGCAACCTGTCGCTTTCGGCGCGGTCCATTCCGACGATGTGATCGGTCATCAGCCGATTGACGTAAAGAACCTCACGGCCGGTCTCAGGGTGCTTGATAACGACCGGGTGCGCCCAGCGCGGCGCGTCGGGGGAGCTTTCCTTGGCCTTAATGGTCGCGTTCGCATCGTAGTCGTAGACGTTGAGCGCCTTGAGACCGCGAATCTTCTCCTTCATTCCGTCACTCAGCGCCTCGTACGCCTTGTAGGCGTTCGCAAACTTGGTGTTTCCGCCCGACGACGGCACCTCGAGCGCGAACAGGATCGTCGCGCGCGACGGCGTCTCGTAATAGCACTGGTCGGTATGGAACATCATCTCGCCTTCGGGCAGGACGCCGGGCATGCCGTCGACCGACCTGTTCGCGACATACATGAAGTTCTGCGGCCCCTCGTCCACGACCTTGACGGTCCGCACTTCCTGACGCGGACCGAACCATTCGGTAAAGGCGATCTGGTCTTCGCCGGACAGATCCTGGCCGGGAATGACGATGACGTGGTGGTCGAGCCAGGCCTGCTTGATTTCCCGCATCGTGGAATCGTCGATCCCCCCCCGCAGGTCGATCCCCGTGAGGCGTGCGCCGAGCGCGTCCGAAAGCCTTTCGATGCCGATTGCCATGACCGTATTCCTCCCGTCCGGAACGGTTGCTTCGATATCTAATGATTAAGTCCGCCGAACATTCCGGTCAACGGAATCTTCCGCCGGCGCACCCCCCTTCCGGAAAGCCGGAATTCCGCTAGTGTGACGCGATGGACCCTTTCGTATACGACAAACGCCTGCCGCGTACCGTCTTCGGTGTGGGCACCGCAAACTCGCTGGGCGACGAGCTCGACCTTCTGTCGGTAGAGCGTGCGCTGATACTCTGTTCGCCCGGCCGCGCCGCGGTTGCTCGGGAGCTCGCCGATCTCGTCGGCGGCAACCGCGCCGGCGTCTCGCCGGTCTCGGCGGAGGGCATGCCGAGGGAAGCCTACGACCTCCTGAAAGCCGACGTCGCCCGCACCGGCGCGGAAGCGCTTGTTGCGCTGGGCGGCGGATCGCCGATCGGGCTCGCGAAGGCATGGGCAGCGGAGACCGAGCGGCCGATGCTGGCCTTGGTAACCACCTATTCCGGCTCCGAAATGCAGAACAACTGGTACATCGGCGACACGCTCGACCGCGTGCAGGGCGCGTCGGACACGGCGCTCCCGCGGACCGTGATATACGACCCGAACCTGACGGCGTACCTGCCGCCGAAGATCTCGGCGGCGAGCGGCATGAACGCGATGGCACACGCAGTCGAAACGCTGTACGGGCCGGACACCAACCCCGTCCTCAACGCGCTGGCGGAAGAGGCGATCCGCCGCCTCGGCCGGAGCCTGCCCGAAATCGTCGACAACCCTGCCGACACGGATGCGCGCCACGACGCACTTTACGCCGCATGGATCGCCGCCGCCTTCCGCGCCCGCGCGGGGCTCGAACACGCGCTTGCGCAGCGGGTGCGGTCCCGTTTCACGCTGAGCCATGCGGAATGCCACGCGGTCTCCGTTCCGTATGCGATCGCCGCCAATGCCGTCGCTGCATCGGACGCCATGAAAGCGATCGAGCGCGCGCTCGGCCTCGGAGACGCAGGAACCGGTCTTTGGGAATTCAACCGGCGTCTCGGGCTGGAGACGGGCTTCGGCGCGCTCGGCATGCCGGAGGACGGAATCGACGAGATCGCGGACATCCTCGCCGGCATGACTTTCTCGAACCCGGTTTCGTTCGACCGCGCCGGCCTGCGGGAGGTCGTCGCCCAGGCCTGGGCGGGCGAGAAGCCGTCCTTCTAGGGAACGTTCCGGCGCCGTTCAGCCGCGCGCATTATCCGCGATAAAAGCGTCGATCTCGCCGGGCGTCATCGCGCCGCGAAACATTTCGGCGCGCATGTGTACACGCTGCAGGCTGATCGCGCGGATCGCGTCGGTCATGCGGGCAAGATCGTCATCGCTCTCGATCAGGTTGACGCAAATCTTGGCCTGTTCGGCGTAGTGATCCTTCTCGTCGTCGAATATCTGCCGCATCGCCTTGGCGGTCATGTCGTTGACCGGCGATCCCGACAGTTTCGCGCCCTCGCGGAACAGGCGCGCCCCGCCGCCCTCGGTGAAGCCCACCGCCGCGCGGGTCAGCTCGTCGCCACCCTCGACGTAGGACCGCCGCACGTCCCCGAGCTTCTTCTCCTGCGGCAGCTGGATCGTGTCGTCCCCGGAAATCTTGCGTCCCGCCACGAACTCGAAGATGTCGGCGAGCAGGACATAGTGATTGAACTCCTCGGCGAGCTGGGTGAGCAGGAAATAGTACTCGTGCCGGTCGATGGTCTTGTCGACCTCCGGATACCGGTCGACAAGCTCCTTGAGTTCGCGGTGGAGGCCGTTGAAAAACCCGTCGACGGGATTCAACTCCTTCCACAGCTGCGCCCGCAGATAGAAAAGATGGTCCTCGTCCGTCGCTTTCGCAAAGAACCGTTTCGCGATCTCGCCCTCGCATTCCCAGTACGGCCATGCCGCGTCGACGAGTGCCTGTTCGGTATCGTCCGTCACTCCGCTTTCCTCCCTGTCCGGATACCCCTGGACGGCCATTAAACATCGGTCCGGCGTCGAGGCAGATACGCAAATTTCGCAAATCTCCATTCGCCGCACCAGATTGCGAGCTGCGCCGGAATCCGGGAAAATGCCGCGAACGGAAAGGGACCCAATGATCCATCTTGAAACCGACGTCCTCGTCGTCGGCGCGGGCGGCGCGGGCATGTATGCCGCGATCGCCGCCGCGCGAAACGGCGCCGACGTCATTCTTGCCGACAAGAGCATGATCGGGCGCGGCGGTGCGACCATCATGGCGCAGATGACGACGGCGGCGGCACTCGGCACGCAGGAGCCCGATCACTGGACGAAGCACGTCGACGACACGCTCGCAGCGGGCCGCGGACTGTGCAACGAGGAGCTGTCGGCGATCCTGTGCCGCGAGGCTGTCGACCGGATCCTCGAGATGGACGAATGGAAGGTCGGCTGGGCCCGTAAGAACGGCGCAATCACCGGCGTCATGGCGCCGGGCCACAGCGTGCCGCGCTGCGTCTACGTCGATTTTCTGAATACCGGCCCGGCCGTCGCCAAGTGCCTGCGCACACAGGTCGCACGCGCCGAAAGCTGCATCCGCGTCAGTGGGCTCGCGATCAACGACGTCGTGGTGGACGACGGGATCGCGGTCGGCGCAGTCGGCTGGAACCTGGAGGACGAAACGCCGGTCACGATCGCCGCGGATGCCGTGATCCTGGCGGCGGGCGGTTTGACGCGGCTCTATGCGCGCAACAGCGCATCGGTGAACATGAACGGCGACGCCTACGCGATGGCGCTCCGCGCCGGCGCCGAGCTGATCGACATGGAGTTCCCGCAGTTCTTTCCGATCGGCCATCTGGCGCCGCGCCTCGTGGGCATGGACCCGATCATGTGGGACCCGTTCCGCTACAAACTGGGCGGGCGCATGTTCAACGGCGAGGGCGAGGAGTTCCTCCACCGTTACGGCGGCGAGGACGCGGAGAAGTACACGACGACCCGCGACATCATCTCCTACGGCATCACCAAGGAGGCAGAGGCCGGCCGCGCCACGGAAAACGGCGGCGCGTGGCTCAGCTTCGAGCATATTCCCGAAGACCAGTTGCGCGAGGCGTTCGGGCCGGTCATCGACCGGCTTGCCGAGAACGGCATCGACCTGACCAAGCGCGCAGTCGAGGTCTCGCCCATCGCCCACTATCACATGGGCGGCGTGCGCGTGAACGCGAAGATGGAAACCTGCATTCCCGGCCTCTATACGGCGGGCGAAGCGGTCGGGGGCGCCAACGGCGCGAACCGCCTGTCGGGCAACGCGATCCCGGAAGCTTTCGTGTTCGGCGAGCGCGCCGGCCGGTTCGCGGCCGAATACGCCCGCGGCCGCAATCGTGCCTGGACCGACAGCGCGGCGGAAGAGCATGTCGAGCGTCTACAGGGGCTCATCGCCCGCCAGCACGATACCGACGGCGAGATGGCGACGCTCGGCGAGATGTGGTCCGAATTGCAGACGCTGATGTGGGAAAAGGTTGGCGTGCTGCGCACCGAGGAACGGCTGACCGCTGCGCTCGGCCGCATCCGGGAGATGCGCGCGACGCTGGAAAACACGGATACCGCCGGCGACAACGCCTTCAACCTGACGCTCCAGGACTGGTACGATTTGCGCTCGGCGCTTCTGACGGCCGAAGCCGTCGCCCTGGCGGCGATCAACCGCACCGAAAGCCGCGGTGCGCACCAGCGCGAGGACTACGAGCAGACCGATCCGGCATTCGAAAGAAACCAGCGCCTGACTCTCGACGGCGACGGCGCGCTGGTCTCCGACTTCGTGCCGGTCGCAAGAGGCTGGGACGACAGCGCCCGGCCGACCGACATGGCAGGAGCGGCATCATGAGCGAGATCGTCAAAGCGGGGCCGGAAACCGTCCCCCTCACCGTCAAGCGCGGCGCGCCGGACGAGACGCCGTGGGAGGAGACCTTCGACGTGCCCTACCGCGAAGGCATGTCGGTGCTGGACGCGATCGTGTGGATCCGCGCCCATGTCGATTCATCGATCGCCTTCCGCTACAGCTGCGTCAATGCCAACGCCTGCAAGGAATGCATGGTCTCGGTGAACGGCAAGACCGAGTATGCCTGCACCGCGCGGCTGTCGACGGAAGGAACGATCGTCGGCCCGTTGACCAACAAGGTCCTCATCCGCGACCTGGTGACGGATATCGTTCCTCCGAAGGAAAAGCTCCGGACGATCCTGGCGGAAAAGAAGTAGCCGGCCTTTCCGCCGTCAATCAAGCTGCAGGAAAAGGCACTTCAGGTAGGCGCTTTCGGGAAGCGCGGGATGCACCGGATGATCGGGCCCGGCGCCGCCGGCATGCAGGATACGTCCGCTCCGCCCGGAATCGAGCAGTCCGCGCCGCACCTGTTCGGAGAACAGCGGCGCATCGACGTGATGGGAACACGACGCGATGACGAGAAACCCGTCCGGTTCGACCAGCGTCGCGGCGAGACGCGCCAGCTTGCGGTAGCCACGCGCGCCGGGCTTGAGATCCTTCTTGGTTTTAACGAAAGCGGGCGGATCCGCGACCACGATGCCGAAGCGGCGGCCCTCGCCGGCCAGAATCTCGAGCGCACCGAACGCCTCCGACTTCTGGAACTTCACCCGGTCGCCGAAGCCTGCTTCCTCGGCCGCCTGCCGCGAGAGATCCAGCGCTGACTGGGAGCGATCGACGCACAGAACGTTCGACGCTCCCGCCGCGGCCGCCTGAAGCCCGAACCCGCCGAGATAGCTATAGCAGTCCAGCACCGTTCGGCCTTTTGCCAAAAGCGCCGAGCGGGCACGGTTTTCGCGATGGTCGAAAAACCAGCCGGTTTTCTGCCCGCCGGCAAGGTCTGCGAGAAACGGCATACCGTTCTCCATCACCGGCGCGGGCGACGGCACATCCCCCAGAATCTCGACCGGCGCGTCCTCGAGCCCTTCGAGGCGACGCGCCGCGCCGTCACGCTGGATGACAATTCCTTTTGGCGAGACCGTCCGCCGCAACGCCGTCACGATCCCGTCGGCGAGCCGGTCCATGCCGGCCGTGTTGAGCTGCAGCGCGCAGATATCACCGTACCGGTCGACGATCAGCCCCGGCATGCCGTCGGCTTCGGCGTGGATCAACCGGTACCATGGGGCGTCGAACAACCGCTCGCGCAACGCCAGCGCGCGTTCGAACCGGGCGGCGATCCAGTCGGTATTGAGAACGGCGTCGGGTTCCGGCGTCATCATCCGCGCGCTGATCAGCGGCTTTGGATTGAACAACGCCGTGCCGGCCGGCGCACCGGACGCGTCGACGAGCGTCACGGGCATGCCGGGTTCGAGCGCCTTCGCATCCGCCGACATCTCGACCTCGTTGGAAAAGACCCACGGGTGGCCGGCGCGCACGCGCTTGTGGCGTCCGGGCAGGATTTTGATCACGGGAAGCGTCGCACCGGCCGCGGCGGCGGTTCCCTCCGGTTTCACGATATCGTCCATGCGCGCGACCCTATCGGGTTTGGCCGGGCCTGTCATCGTCGCGCCCGTCGTCCCCGGGATTGCCGGCAGCGCGGCGCGCGGCGGATTCGGCCCGCGCCTCGCGCATCGTGCTGTACCATCCGGCGGCGAAGATGATCAGCGCGCCGCTCGCCGTCCAGACGTCGAGGATTTCGGAAAACAGCACCCAGCCGACGACCGCGGAGAACGGCAGGCGCATGAAATCGAACGGAATTACGAAGGTTGCGTCCGCGCAGGCGAGAGAACGCGTGATGCAGTAATGGGTAACGTACCCCGTAACCCCGAGACCGACGATCCACGGCAGATCCTCGAGCGTCGGCGTCTGCCAGACGAAGAAGGCGGGAATCGCCGAATAGACCAGGATCGTGACGCTCATATAGAAGACGACGGTGGAACCCGACTCGGTATCGGACAGCCGTTTCGTCACGACATGCGCGCAGGAATAGAGAAACGCCGCCAGCAGCACCGAGAGCGAGCCTACATTCACCGGAATCAGACCCGGCCTCAGGATGATGAGTGCCCCCGCGAAACCGACGACGATCGCCAGCGCCCTGTGACCGCCGAACCGCTCGCCCAGCCAGATCGCGGCGATGATCGCGGTAAACAGCGGCGACGTGAACTGAAGCGCGGCGACGTCGGCGATGGCGATCTGCGTGACGCCGAAAAACCACGCGACGTTGCCGCTGTAGAGAAACGCATTGCGCAGCGCATGCAGGCCCAGCCGTTCGGTCCTGAAAACGGCGCTGCCCTGACGGGCCAAAGACGGCGCCATCAGACCGAGATTGATGACGTTCCTGAGGAAGATCATCAGAAGAACCGAGTAGCCGGGCAGGTACCGGATGCAAGCCGCCATTGCCGTCAGTGCGGCGGCGGCGGCGATCATCCAGAGCGCCCCTTTTGCGGCGTTGCTCATCGCGCGATGCTCCCTTCCATGACGGCGCCTTCGCGGCGCGGGTCGGCGCCACCATCAAAGCCCCGGTTCGTAATCCGGATCCCGTGCAAGCCACTGACGAGCGCCCGGCGCCGAACCGCATGACCGCGTTGTCGCAGCGCATCGGCGACGCTCTCGGACGCGGTCCGTTCGAGTTCGATCTCGTCGCGGCCTATTGCAAGATTGGGCAGCTCGATCGCGTCCTGCATCGGCAAACCGCCATCGAGCAGTCCGATGACTGTCTTCGCGACGTAGCCGATGATGCGGCGGCCGCCCGGCGAGCCGAGGGCGGCCAGCAGGCGACCATCGGGTTCGAAGATCAGCGTCGGCGACATCGAACTGAGCGGTCGCTTGCCGGGCGCGGCGGCGTTGGCGACGACGCGCCCGTCGCGCCGCGGGCGGAACGCGAAATCGGTGAGCTGGTTGTTGAGCAGGAAACCGCGTACGAAAACGTACGAGCCGAAGGCGCGCTCTACCGTCGTCGTCATGCTGACCGCGTTCCCATCCCCGTCGACGAT
>JAYQUR010000050.1:0-6252 GCA_038148075.1 Alphaproteobacteria bacterium
GCGTATGACCGGCCAGCATGTTTGCGAAAAGCCGCATGGCGAGGCTTACGGGCCGCGACAGAAACGAAATGATCTCGATCGGGATCATCAGCGGCCACATCCAGAGCGGCACGCCCGGCGGCACGAAGAAAGAGAAGAAATGGACGCCGTGCTTGGCGAACCCGAGAATCGTTACCCCGATAAACACGACCATCGCCATCGCGAAAGTCACAGCGATATGGCTCGTGAAGGTGAAGCTGTAGGGCACCATGCCGAGCATGTTTCCGAACAGGATGAACATGAACAGGGCGAAGATGAAGGGAAAATACTTGCGCCCTTCATTGCCCACCGTGTCGCGCAGGAGGTTGGCGCAGAATTCGTAGCAGAGTTCCGCCATCGCCTGCCATCGGCCCGGCACCAGCGCGCGCTTGCGCGTGCCCGCGACCATCAGCAGGATGATAAGAGCGACGGTGATGACCATCATCAGCGCGGAGTTGGTGAACGAAACATCGTTCCCCGCGATCTCGATGGGAATCAGTTCCTTGATTTCGAACTGTTCTAGCGGGCTGTGTTTCTCGCCGCCGTGTGTATCAGTAGCCAACGGTTATTCCCCGTTTCGATCCGCTTCGTTCCGGCGATGCCGCGCCCGTTCCGCCGGATGATATCCAACCGCGCCGCCCTGATTCCGAACCACGCGGGTGACGTTGAACATTCCTGCCGCCGCCCCCAGCACAAAGAAGACGATCATCAGCCAGGGTTTGGTGCCCAGCCAGCTGTCGAGAAAAAGTCCGATCCCGACACTGACAATGAGCGCCGCCACTATTTCAACGCCGAGGCGCATGGCAAAACCGACCCCGCTCCGTCTGGCATCCGCCTTCCTGCCGCCCCCGGCCGCCGCGTCTCTTTCGTCGCGTGCCCGGCGCAGCCTTTCGGCCAGATCGTCAGGAGAGTCCGATGATTTGCGCTCCGTCATTGAACAGCGATGCAACAGTGACTTTGCAAGCGATTTCGCGCCTGCGAAAGCGAGCGCACCATACGGTGTGGTCCGGGCACTGTCAACCCTTCCGAATATTGCCTAACCCGTTGATTAATAAGTATTAATTCGGGATGCGTCAGGCTGTCTCACGGAGTCGCTCCGCCGTCTGCAGATCGACCGAGACGAGTTGAGAAACGCCGCGTTCGCCCATGGTGACGCCGTAGAGCCGATCCATGCGCGCCATCGTCAGGCGATGGTGGGTCACGAGAAGGAAACGCGTGTCCGACTGTTCGGCCATCGCTTCGAGAAGCGTACAGAAACGATCGACGTTGCTGTCGTCGAGAGGGGCGTCGACCTCGTCCAGCACGCAGATCGGCGCCGGGTTGGTCAGGAACACCGCGAAAAGAAGCGAGAGCGCCGTCAGCGCCTGTTCGCCGCCGGACAGCAACGTCATGCTCTGGAGGCGCTTGCCGGGCGGGCTCGCGAACACTTCGAGGCCGGCTTCGAGCGGATCGTCCGCCTCGGTGAGGCGCAGATGCGCCCGGCCGCCGCCGAAGAGCTTCGCGAAAAGGTCCCGGAAATGCTGGTCGACCTCGTTGAACGCGGCGAGCAGTCTTTCGCGGCCTTCCCGGTTCAGTCCCGAGATGCCCTGGCGCAGGCGCGCGATCGCGGCAATCAGATCTTCGCGTTCCGTCTCCATGCCGCGGATCTTCTCGTCGAGCTCGTTCGCTTCCTGCTCGGCACGCAGGTTTACCGCGCCCATATTCTCGCGTTCGCGTACGAGCTTCTCTAGCTTGTCCTCGACCGTGTCCTGTGCCGGCAGCGTCTCTTCCTCGGGGTCGATGTCGACCGACGCCAGCGCTTCTTCCGGCGCGCACTCGAGCCGTTCGGCGATGCGCTCCGCAATGACCGCCAGCGACTGGTCGATCTGCTCGACCGCGGCTTCCCGCCGGACGCGTTCCTCGCGAGTCTCGCCGAGCCTCGCTTCGCAGGACCGCAATTCGCGCGTCAGTTCCTCAAGCCGTGTCTCGGCGGCGGCCAGCGCGTCGGCGGCTTCGTTTCGCGCAGTTTCGGCGGTTTCGATGCGATCGAGCAGGGCGGAGCGTTCCGTCGCGATCTCGGCGGGGCGCGCTTCCAGTTTCTTGAGCTCGCCCTGCTGGTCTTCCCGGCGGGCGGCGAGCTGTTCGAGCTGCTGGAGCGCGTTCGCCGCCCGGTTGCGCCAGGAATCGAGCTCGTTGCCGATCACCTGCAGGCGCAGGATGCGGTTTTGCGACTCCTGGTCGAGGCGGTCGTGGGCGCTCCTGATTTCGGCGAGGGAGGAGCGTTTCGCGGCAAGCTCGCGCTGCCGGTTTTCGACCTGCGCCCGCCGTTCGGCAACGTCTGCCAGGCTTTCCAGTTCCGTTCGCGCGGCCTGTTCCTGCGATGCGACCTCGGCCAGGTCGGCTTCGATCCGTTCGATGGCTTCGAGCAGGCCGCTGACCCGGGAACGCGCATCGGCCGTGCTTTCGGCGAGTGCAGATGCGGTTTCCTGTGCGTTCTGCGATTCCTTGTCGGCTGCCCACACGGCCTCGCGCGCGGCCTTCTCGGCTGCTGCCGCCCGTGCCACGTCCTTTTCCGTCTGCTGACGCGCCGCGAGGGCATCGTTCGCCGCCTTCTGGGCGGCGTCGAGGTCGTCGCGCATCTCGTCGAGCCGATTCCGCTGCGCCAGACGCGTTGCCGCCGACGTAGGTGCCCCCGCCGATGCGGTAAACCCGTCCCAGCGCCACAGCGCGCCGTTCTTGGAGACCAGTCGCTGTCCCTGTTCGAGCGCCTCGTGGAGACGGCGCCCGTCGGTTTCGTCGTCGACCACGCCGATCTGCGACAGGCGTCGCATAAGCGCGGCCGGTCCGCGCACGAAATCGCTCAGCCGGTTCACGCCGGCCGGCAGGCCGCGCGGACTGTCGAACATTGGAAGCGCACGCCAGTGGATCGGCGAGGCTTCGTCGGTCGGTGCAACGAGATCGTCGCCGAGGGCTGCGCCCAGCGCGACCTCGTAGCCCGGGTCCACCTCGACGGCATCGATCATCGGCGGCCAGAGCTCGGGGTCGCCGATTTCGAGAAGTTCCGCGAGCGCTTCCTTTTCGGCTTCGAGCTTCGCCGCCTTCGATGCGGCGGTCTGGTGCGCGTCGTGGGCGACGTTTTCGGCTTCCCGGGCAGTCTGCGTCGCGGCTTCTGCGTCCTGCAGGCGCGTGCGCGCATCCGCTGCCGTCGCGCGGGCGCGCTCTGCAGCCGCACGCGCGTTCTCCAGTGCGCCGGCGTCGTCGGCCGCGGTTTCCGCTTCCCGGCGCTCCGATACCGCCGTTTCCCGACGTTCGGCGAGGCGCTGGCGTCGCAGGCCGAATTCGGTGATCTGACGATTGAGCGTCGATTCGCGCGTTTCGTCCGCTACGACAGAGCGCGTGAGTTCCGCAAGCGCGCGCTCGTGTTCGGAGACGCCGGTATCGGCTTCCGCAAGATTCTTCTTCGCCGCTTCGAGATCGTCCGCCTCGCGGGCCTGAGCCGCGCGAATTTCCGTCGCTTCGGTCTCGAGCCGTTCGACGGCCTCGGTGGCGTCCCGGCCGAGGTTCTTCTCGCGCTCGGTGTCCGCATCGATTTGGGCGATCCGTTTGCCAATGTCCTCGCGCAAGGTCTCGATGCGGCGCTCTTCGGCGTCGAGCGCATCCCGCGCCACCATCAGGCGCTGCAACACCGCGGCCGCCTCGGCTTCCTTATGGCGCAGTCCGGGAATCCCGGTCGAGGCGTCGGCCTGCGCCGTCGTCGCGGCGGCCACCGCCTGCGTCAGGTCGGCAACAAGCGTTTCGATCTCGGCGAACTTGACGGCGGCAGTCGCGCGGTCGGCCTGCGTCGACGTCCAGCGCAGATGCAGCAGGATCGCCTCGTGGCGCTTGATGTGGTCCGACAGGTTGCGGTAGCGGGTCGCCTGACGCGCCTGGCGTTTCAAGAGGCGATGCTGTTCCTCGAGCGCGCCGACGATATCCTCGAGGCGTTCGAGGTTGTTCTCCGCCGCCCGCAGGCGCAGTTCCGCCTCATGCCGGCGCGCGTGCAGGCCGGTGATCCCGGCGGCTTCCTCCAGAAGACCGCGGCGCTGCGTCGGCTTGGCGTTGATGATCGAACCGATGCGGCCCTGACTGACCATGGCAGTGGAGCGCGCGCCGGTGGAAGCGTCCGCGAACAGCGTCTGGACGTCGCGCGCCCGTGTGTCCAGGCCGTTGACCTTGTACGAAGACCCGCTGCCCCGTTCGATCCGCCGGATGACATCGAGCTCGTCGGTATCGTTGAACTGTGCGGGCGCGCGCCGGTCCGAATTGTCCATCGTCAGGATGACTTCCGCGAGATTGCGCGCCGGCCGCTCGGACGTTCCGGCGAAGATGACGTCGTCCATCTCGCCGCCGCGCATTTGCTTGGCCGAGGTTTCGCCCATCGCCCAGCGCAGAGCTTCGACGAGGTTCGACTTGCCGCATCCGTTGGGCCCGACGATTCCCGTCAGCCCTTCGTCGATGATCAATTCGGTCGGTTCCACGAACGACTTGAAACCGGAAACACGCATGCGGGTGAACTGCACCGTTCAGGGACTCCTTCGTTACCTCGTCAGGACTTCTTGAGCAGCCGGTCGAGCAGTGTCCGCAACTGGTCGAGCGTCATGCCGCCGCTGTAGCGGTCGCCGTTGACGAAAATCGTCGGCGTCGCCGTAATCTTGAAATCGTTCGCGGCCTCCAGGCGCTGCTTGAGGACGGCGTTCTGCACGTCGGCGTTCTGGAGGCAGGTGTCGAACGCCTTCTCCGACATGCCGCCGAGGCGAGCGAGGTTACCCAGTGCCTTGACCGAATTGCTCGCCCGCGACCACTGGCCCTGGGCGGCATAGAAGGTGTCGATGAATCCGAAGAAGTTCTCGCGGCCGGCGCATCGGGCGGTCATCGCCGCGGCGAGCGCCAGCCGGTCGAGGGGGAAATCGCGGTAGACGTAGCGGACCTTGCCGGTCTCCACGAACTCTTTCTTGATGTCCGGCAGGACCTTTGTGTGAAACTCGGCGCAATGCGGACAGGTCAGCGAGGCGTACTCGACGATCGTCACCTTGGCATCGGCCGGCCCGAGCGCGAAATCAGCGTCCGACAGCTTGATATCCGCAACGTTTCCGTTGGGCGACGGCGGTTCGGCCCCCTTATCCTGCGCCGCGACGGGCCCCGCCGCGCACAGGAAAAGAACGGCGCCCGCCGCCAGATGTTTCCATATATTCCGCATTTTCATCTCCCGGATACAATATCTAGCGGTCTGAAACGAGTCCAGTACAGGATGTCCCGGAAATATGGCGGAATCCGGTCAGTTCCATCGATTTTCGAAACGATTCGGCGAGGCCCTTGCGGCGGCGTCAGCGGCCTTCCACGACGGCCCGGCCGAGGCGTTGCAGGGCGTCGCGGAGCGCGTCGTCCTCGATGCCGTCGAGCGCGCGGTTAAGGCGAGCTTCCTCGACGTCGGGAAGTCGCCGCAGGGGGACGCGCCGCGGTTTGCGCGCCGTCGGAACCGGGCCTTGGGCGTAGCGCAGGTCGGCGACGGCCCGGAAGCCGAAGAAGCCGTTGATGCGCTCGATGATCTGCGGCGCGATATGCTGGAGCTCGATCGCGAAACCGGACGCGACGCGGAGGTGCAGGACGGCATCCGACCGGCTGCCTCTGGGAAAGACGAGCTTCTGCGGCACCGTCTCGCGGGCCAGCGTTTCGCCCACGATGCTCGGCCATTCCGTGATCAGACGGGCTTCGGCGAATCCGCGTTTGCGAAGCGCCGGCGCGGCGATGCGCGGCAGGTTCGCGCCGACGGCCAGCAGGCCGCGCGCCTTGCGCTGGTCCGGATCGTGAGGCGGCCGCTTGCCGGCCGGTCGTTTTGCCATGGCGCTATGGTATGCTTCAGCCGTCCGAGCCACAACACATGATCCCGTGAGAGACGATTGACCGCCCGTCCTGCCGATGCGACCGATCTGCCCGCGGCGCTGCTCGACTGGTACGACCGCTACCGCCGCACGATGCCGTGGCGCGCGTTGCCGGGAACGTCGGCCGACCCTTACCGGGTCTGGCTCAGCGAGATCATGCTGCAGCAGACCACGGTTGCGACGGTCGGCCCCTATTTCGAGCGCTTCCTCGCGCGCTGGCCCACGGTCGGAGAACTGGCGCGCGCCGGTCTCGACGACGTGCTGCATGCGTGGGCCGGGCTCGGTTACTATGCGCGGGCGCGCAACCTCCACAAATGCGCGCAGGTCGTCGTCGAGG
>JAYQUR010000050.1:6262-14504 GCA_038148075.1 Alphaproteobacteria bacterium
CCCGCCATCCCCGTTGCCGGTTAGTGTGTTGGGCTGGGTTTTGTTTATATGGGCGCGCTTCTGAAACTTCCCGGAATAGGCCCCTATACCGCGGCGGCGATCGCGGCGATCGCGTTCGGCCGACGCGCGACCGTGGTCGACGGCAATGTCGAGCGGGTGATGGCGAGGCTGCGCGCGATCGAAACGCCGTTGCCTGCCGCGAAACCGTTGCTCCGCGAGGCGGCCGACGAACTCACGCCCGACGAGCGCTGCGGCGACTACGCCCAGGCCGTGATGGATCTGGGCGCAACCGTCTGCACGCCGACGTCGCCGGGGTGCGTCCTGTGCCCGTGGCGGGATGCCTGCGCCGGTCGCAAGACGGGGATCGCGGAAACGCTGCCGCGCAAGGCACCGAAGGCGGAGAAGCCGGTGCGCTACGGAATTGCCTTCTGGACCGTCGCTCCCGACGACGCAGTGCTTTTGCGCCGTCGGCCCGAACGCGGATTGCTCGGCGGAATGATGGAAATTCCGTCGACCGACTGGCGGGAGGACGGATGGAAGGAGTCAGCCGCGCTGAAAGCAGCGCCATCGCATGCCGAATGGCGCCCGGTGACGGGCGTCGTCCGCCACACGTTTACGCATTTCCACCTCGAGCTCCGCGTCCTGGCTGCACGGGTCGACGACACCGCCACGATCGACGGCATCTGGTGTGCGCCCGGCAAGTTCGGAGACTATGCGCTGCCCACGGTGATGAAGAAGGTCGTTCGCCTGTGCGCCGGCCACCCGGTTTAGCCGACGGTGACGCCGGCCCGGTTCAAGCGCGCCGCCACGGCAAGCAGCCTGGCTGGCGCGAACCGGATTCAGGCGCTTCCCTTCATCCCGTCGCGCACGACCTGGCGCAGGTGGTCGATAGGCTTGGTGCGGCCCTCGTCCTCGTAGTGCCAGAACGTCCATCCGTTGCACGCGGGCGCGTCCTGCACTTCGGCGCCGATCTTGTGGATCGAACCGCGCCGCTGGCCGATGCTGAGCGTGCCGTCGGCGCGGACACGCGCGACGTATCGCCGGCGGGTGTCGAACAGCTTCTGGCCGGGTTCGATCAGGCCGCGCTCGACGAGGACGCCGAACGGGACGCGCGGCTCGGTCCGCTTCGACGGCGTTTCGAAATCCGACAGGTTCTCCGGCGGAACCGATTCCGCGATTCGTTCCCGTGCGATCTCGGCGTAACCGGAATCGCGTTCGATACCGATGAAATGCCTGCCCATCTTCTTTGCCACCGCGGCGGTCGTGCCGGTCCCGAGGAACGGATCGAGCACCACGTCGCCCGGGTTCGTGGAGGCGAGCAGCACGCGGAACAGGAGCGATTCCGGCTTCTGCGTCGGGTGCGCCTTCTTGCCGTCGCGCTTGATGCGCTCGGGGCCGGTGCAAAGCGGCAATGTCCAGTCGGAGCGCATCTGGACGTCGTCGTTCAGCGACTTCATCGCCTCGTAATTGAACGTCACGCCCTTGGCGTCGCGGTCCTTCGAACACCAGATCATCGTCTCGTGCGCGTTGGTGAAGCGCGTACCGCGGAAATTCGGCATCGGGTTGGTCTTGCGCCAGACGATGTCGTTCAGCACCCAGAAACCCAGGTCCTGCAGCGACGTGCCGACGCGGAAGATGTTGTGATAGCTGCCGATCACCCAGATCGAGCCGTCGTCCTTCAGGATGCGGCGCGCGGCCGTCAGCCATTCGCGGGTGAAAGCGTCGTATGCCGAGAAGCTCGCCAGCGGATCGTTCTCGCCGTCGGCGAAACGGTCCCACGCGGCGTCGACGCCGTCGACGCGGGTGTTGTTGGGGCGGTGGAGGTCGCCCGCGAGCTGCAGATTGTAGGGAGGATCGGCAAAGATGACGTCGACCGAACGGGGAGGCAGTTTCCCCATTTCCGCGACACAGTCCCCGATCAGGACGCGGTCCAAAGGCAGTTTCATGATGTGTCCCACCAAGAGCCCCGGTTGTTTTTTTGGGGCGGGAGTTATCCACAAAGCATGAGTCGAGGCGGACTCGGCGTCAAGTTTTATTTTGGAGTCAATGGGTTAGGGTAAAATTAACCTATATCTGGAGTCTCAGACTCCGCCGGACTCAACATCTTGGCGATCGGCGCGAAGGATCGGCGGTGATGCGGCGTGACGCCGGCGGCGGCGAGGCCTTCCCGATGCTGCCGCGTCCCGTATCCGGCGTTCCGTTCCCAGCCGAACGCCGGATGGCGCCGGGCGAGGGCCGTCATGGTGCGGTCGCGGGTGACCTTGGCGACGATCGAGGCGGCGGCTATCGAAAGGCTGCGCCCGTCGCCCTTGACGACCGTCTCGCCCGGACAGGGCAGGGCGGCGGGGAGCCGGTTGCCGTCGATCAGCGCGACGTCGGGCAGACGAGGCAGGGACGAGACCGCCCGGCACATCGCGAGATGGCTTGCCTGGAGAATGTTGAGGCGGTCGATCTCCGCCACGCTTGCCGCACCGATGCCGATCGCGGCACAGTCCCGCAACGCCTCAAGCAGGGCCGTGCGCCGGCCGGGAGAGAGTTTCTTGGAGTCGTCGAGGCCGGTCAGCAGGCTATCCGGCAGCGGCAGGGGGAGGATCACTGCGGCGGCGACGACGGGGCCTGCCCACGGGCCGCGCCCCGCCTCATCGACGCCTGCGACGATCCCGCCATGCGCGGTCTCGAGTTCGAAATCAGGCATTCCCCGGTTCTGTCTTTTCGTCGCCCGGTTCGGCATTTCGAGTGCCGTTCGAGTCCCCTGCAGCGGCACGGACCTGGGCGCCCAGTTCCGACAGCGCCTTGTCGTCGTCGTCCTTTCCGTCCGCGGACGCGTCGCGTTCGTTCGTATCGGCCGGCGGCGGCAGCAGCCGGGTCGGCCGGATACGGCGCCGGTGCGGCGTGTGGAGACGCGCCAGAATCGGAAACCGCGTTGCCGCCTTGTCCCACCCGGTCCGGCACAACAGAAGCGTGACGACGACGAACCGGCGCGAACCTCGGCGGACGACCTTCACCTCGTCGCCGTATGCCGCATCGACGAGTTCCTGCAACGTGTCGATCTGACGGCTGGCGAGGCCGTGCACGCGCCGCGCGCTGGTCAGCCACAAGGGGCTGATCGACAGGCTGAGGACGGTGACCGCGATGACGAGACGGGACTGCTCCTCGCCGATGGCGCCCGCCGACAGTCCTGTCGCGGCGAGCAGGAACGAGAACTCGCCGACCTGCGACAGGGTCAGGCCCTGCAGCGACGCGCGCTGCCAGCTCTCGCCCATCGCACGCATGATCCCGATATTGAGGGCCGTCTTGAACAACGTGACGATGAGAAGGAGCGTCAGCACGGTGCCGAGATTGTCGGCAATGAAACGCAGGTCGATCAGCAGCCCGACCGACAGGAAGAAGACCATCACCAGCACGCTCTGGACCGGCCGGACGGCATGCAGCATCTGTTCGCGCTGGTTGGAACGGCCGACGACGAGGCCGGCAAGGAACGCGCCGTAGGCGGGCGACAGGCCGACGAGGCCGAAGACCGCACCGAAGCCGAAGCAATAGACGAGGCCGGTGAGCGGGGACAGGTCGATGTTCCCCATTACGATCCGCGCGAACGGCAGGTTCACGCGGCGGCCGTTCAGCCAGCGGACGAGCAGGACGAGAACGCCCACCGCGAGGATGATCTGGAATGCGGCCCACAGGCCGAAGGTGCCGCCGCCCATGTTCTCGACGATCAGCAGCATCGGCAGGAAGGCGAGGTCCTGGGCGATCAGGATCGCGACGGTGATGCGTCCCGCCCGGCTGCGCAATTCGCCGACCTCCTCCAGCATCTTGATCGCGACGGCTGTGCTCGACAGCGCGACGACGAAACCGAGCAGGACCGATTCCGCCGCCGTGAACCCGAGCAGGACCGAGCACAGGAAGATGGCGGCGAGGCTGCCCGCAACCTGAAGCGCCACCGCACTCAGCGCCAGCTTCCAGGTCACCATGAAGACCCGGACGCTCAGTTCCATGCCGATCAGGAAGAGGAGGAGGAGCACGCCAAGCTCTGCAAGCCCGCCGATCTGGCCGCGGTCCGCGACGACGCCGAAGGCGGAAGGCCCAAGCAGCAGGCCCGCCAGGATATAGCCCACGATGGCGGGTTGCCGCAGCCGGGCCATCAGCAGGCCGCACAGCAGCGCGCTGAGCCCGACGACCGCCATGCCGGTCAGGTTCACGTGAGCGTCCATCGTGACCAATCTAACACGGCGGCGTTAAGAAACGTTGGGAATCCGCCGGATTTGCCGTTTCCGAGCGAAGTTTTGAGGAGACGGGCGGTCAGAACAGCCCGAGCTGATCGCCTGTGCGCGGCGGCCGTTTGAACTTCGTCGTGTCGAGGGGGTACTTGCGATCGTTCAGCCCGAGCCTCTTGCAGGTCTTCTCGAAACGCTGCTGGAGCAGCGCCGCGTAGGGTCCGGTTCCCCGTTGCCGCAGCCCGTATGTCGGGTCGTAGATCTGGCCGCCGCGCGTGTCGCGCATCGCATTCAGGACGTGTTTGGCCTTGAGGGGATAGTGCGCCTCGAGCCATTCGCGGAACAGATCCTTGATTTCCAGCGGCAGGCGCAGCAGGACGTAGCCCGCCATGCGCGCGCCGGCGGCGGTCGCGGCCTCCAAGATCGCTTCCAGTTCCGGGTCGTTCAGGACCGGAATCAGCGGCGCCGTCATCACGCCGCACGGAATACCGGCGTCGTTCAGCGCGCGGATCGTCTCCAGCCGGCGGGCCGGGGTCGGTGCGCGCGGCTCCATCGTGCGCGCGAGACCGCGGTCGAGGGTCGTAGCCGAGATGCAGACCCGGGCGAGACCCTTCGCCGCCATCGGCGCGAGAATGTCGATGTCGCGGACGATCTGGCTCGACTTGGTCACGATACCGACCGGATGATCGTGCGCAGCGAGCACTTCGAGGATGCGGCGCGTCAGCATCAGTTCACGTTCGACCGGCTGATAGGGGTCCGTGTTGGTTCCCATCGCCATCACGTCGCACCGGTATTTCGGCGACCGCAGTTCCTTCTCGAGGAGAATTGCCGCGTCAGGCTTGTAGAAGAGCCGCGATTCGAAATCGAGGCCGGGCGACAGGCCGAGAAACGCGTGAGTCGGCCGCGCGAAGCAATAGACGCACCCGTGTTCGCACCCCCGATAGGGGTTGATCGAGCGGTCGAACGGTACGTCCGGCGAGTCGTTTCGCGCAATGATCGTGCGCGTCGCGTCGGCGGTCAGCGTGGTCCGCAGCGGCGGCAGCTCGTCGTCCCAACTGTCCCAGCCGTCGTTGACGGGCTCGGCGACGTAGCCCTCGAACCGGCCCGTCCGGTTGGTGACGGCGCCGCGCCCCTTCCTGGGCGTGTCGGGGAACGGGATGTCTTCTTCCCACTCGTTCTGTGTCGTATCGAGCATGCCTCGACTGTGACTCCAATAATAGAACAAAACAAGAACTTTTTGCGCGCCCGGACGCGGGGTAGGCGTGGTATGAAGCGTTCATGGACGCACCGCTTCCCGTCACCGTCGTGATTCCCGCATTGAATGCTGCTTCGAGCATCGGCGCCGCGATCGCAGCGGCGAAAGGGGCGGTGACCGACATCGTAATCGCGGACGGCGGCTCGTCCGACGAAACGCCGGAAAGGGCCCGTGCCGCGGGAGCGGTTGTCGTGGCGGCGCAACGGGGGCGCGGATCGCAGCTCGCCGCCGGGGCGGCGGAGGCGACGCAGCCGTGGCTGTTGTTCCTCCACGCCGATACGTCGCTCGGGGACGGATGGGCGGCGGAGGTCGCGCGATTTCTGTCGCGACCGGACGCCGCGGAATACGCGTCGGCCTTTCGACTGGTCCTGGACGACGAGAGCCCGCAGGCCCGGCGGGTAGAGCGGCTGGCCGCCTGGCGTGCGCGTGCGCTCGGACTGCCGTACGGAGATCAGGGGCTCCTCGTCTCCCGAAGCCTCTACGAGGCCGTCGGGGGCTTCCGGCCGATCCCGCTGATGGAAGACGTCGATCTCGTGCGCCGGATCGGAAAGCGCAGGCTCCGTTTCTTCGAGTCTCCCGCCGTCACGTCGGCCGAGCGGTACCGCCGGGACGGATGGCGGGCCAGGCCGTTGCGCAATCTATTCTGCCTGTTCCTCTACTTTCTCGGGGTGCCGCCGCGCGCGATTGCGAGGCTTTACGGGTGAGGCACGCGGTGATCTTCGCACGGCGGCCGCAGCTGGGGCGCGTCAAGAGCCGCCTCGCGGCCGATATCGGCCCGGTCGAGACGCTCCGATTCTACCGGCGGACACTGACGCAGGCCTCTCGGCGGCTGTCAGCGGACGGACGATGGGCAACCTGGCTCGGCGTGACGCCGGACGAGGCGGTCCGCGACCGGCGCATATGGCCCGACGGAATCCCGCGTCTGCCGCAAGGGCCGGGCGATCTCGGAATCCGGATGGAACGGATGCTCACGGCGTTCGGGCCGCACCCCGCGCTGATCGTCGGCAGCGACATACCCGACGTTTCCGCGCATCACGTCGCGGCGGCGTTCGACGCGTTGCGCCGGAACGATTTCGTCTTCGGCCCCGCGGCGGACGGCGGCTATTGGCTGGTCGGCGCCCGCCGGGGATGCGCCGCCGCGGGCCTGTTCGACGGCGTGCGGTGGTCGGGTCCGGATGCGTTGGCCGACACGCAGAAGAACGCAGGCGGAGCACGCGTTGGACTGCTCGACGAACTCCACGATATCGACGACGGCGCGGCCTACGCGCGCTGGCGGGCGCGCCTTTGACCCTTGTGCCCGGTGCCTTATTTGATCCTCGGGAAACGTGATTGAGACGAGGCCGGTTTGAGCGTTCGCAACCATTTTCTGACGGCTTTCGTCGCATCGATCTTCGCGTCCGCGGCTTCTGCGGGACCTGTCGGCGAGATGCAGCGCGTGGGAAAGTTCGAGATCGACCGCACCGAGGTAACGGTCGGGCAGTTCCGCCGCTATGCGGAGGCGACCGGTACCGTCACCTCTGCCGAACGTGCCGGCGGCGGGCTCGTCTACGAAGCGGGCTGGACGAAAAAATCCGGCTGGACGTGGCGCGCTCCGTTCGGGTCGCCCGCATCGGAAGCCGAGCCTGCGGTGCATGTTACGTTCGACGAAGCGCAGGCCTATTGCCGATGGGCGGGCAAGCGCCTGCCGACGGACGCCGAGTGGACCTCCGCTGCCTATCATGAACAGAGAGACGCGCCGCCGGCTCCTTTCCGGCAGGGAACACGGTATCCCTTCCCGACAGGGGACGCGCCCGACGGTGCGAATTGTCTCGACGCATGCGGGACCGCCCATCGGGGCGAACATCGCGACGTTCTCGTTCGGGGGGACGGTCACGTGCCCGCCGGCGCCACCGTCGCCGGTGCGAACGGTCTCTACGATATGGCCGCCAACGTGTGGGAATGGGTCGACGGCGGCAATGGCGATGAACGCATAACCCGCGGCGGGTCCTGGTGGTACGGCGCCGCCCAGATGCGCGAAGACCATGTCGCAACGAAACCGCGCGACATGGCCGTCGTCTATATCGGCTTCAGGTGCGTTCGCGACGCCGAATAGCGCGTGGCCGCTACTCCGCGGCCAGGTGTTCCTGCAGGCGCGGCATCAGTTCGACGAAATTGCAGGGCTTGTGCCGTATGTCGAGCTGGTAGACGAGGATGTCGTCCCAGGCGTCCGTGCAGGCGCCCGTCGAGCCCGGAAGCGCGAACAGGTAGGTGCCGCCTGCGACGCCCGCGGTTGCGCGCGACTGCACCGTGGACGTTCCGATCTTCTGGTAGGACAGCATCCGGAACAGTTCGCCGAACCCGTCGACTTCCTTCTCGTAGACCGAGTGGAAGGCTTCGGGCGTGACGTCGCGGCCGGTGACGCCGGTGCCGCCAGTGCTGATCACGCAGTCGATGTCCGGATCGGCGATCCATTCCCTGAGCCTGGCGACGATTGCAGTCTGTTCGTCCTTGACGATCGTGCGGTCGGCGACGCGATGGCCCGCTTTTTCGATCCTCTCGACAAGCGTGTCGCCCGACCTGTCCTCGGCGAGCGTGCGCGTATCGGAAACCGTCATCACCGCGATATTGATCGCGACGAACGGTATGTCTTCCCTAATTCCGAACATCTTCCGCTCTCACGTCTTCTGCCACGACGCCCTTCGCGCCGTCGACGGCGATGTAGAACGGCCGTTCGCCGGCGGCAAGCGCATCGAGCGAGGGCGCCGGTTCGCCGAGCCGCTCCCGGTACATCCAGAGG
>JAYQUR010000051.1:0-14500 GCA_038148075.1 Alphaproteobacteria bacterium
GCGTTCTTCCGGTTCTTGCGGCGGCGGATCGCAGCCGCCGCCAGCAACCCGGTGACGAAGACCGGCGCCGCACCCGGTGCGGAAATTTCGATGGCCGCGTTGAAGCTGGTGTTCAGGCCGCCCGCCGTGTGCGTGACCGTCACCACGGTGGTAAGCGAGTAGGGCCCGTTCACTTCCGCGCCGACCGTATCCTCGAAGCTGAACGCCAGACCGCCGAGGGTGCCCGAAGAACTCAGCAAAATGTCCGTGGCGAAAGGATTGTTCGTAAGCGACGCATATGTCTCGTAGACGACGGTGCCGTTCGTCGTGCCGCCGATGCCCGACAGGATCGTTTCGTTGCCGTCGCCCAGGAAATCGGTTTCCGTGAACATCACCTGAAGGGTGCCGCCGGCCGTGCCGCTGATCTGGAGCGACAGCATGTCGATCTCAGGCATGGTCGCGGTGCCGATATGCGGCTTCGTCGCGCCGATGCCGACGACGGTATTGAAGGAGCCGACCGTGCCCGCCCAGTTGATGATGCCGGGCCGCAAGTCGAAATCCATTCCGAACTGGTTGTCGGAGACGTCGACCGTCGCGGAGCCGTCGGTGAACCGGAACTGCGGGATGGCATTTGCATCGGTCGACGCCGCCGTGAGAGCGACGAAGGCCGAAACAGCTATCGCGGCCGCCGACAGGGAGCCGCTCCGCAGAACCTTGGTAACGTTGGAACTCGTTAAGACACTAAACACGCAACGATCCTTTTTGAGCGCCGAAAACGCAGCGTAGTGTCAAATATGCAAGATTTATGCCAACGGGTGATTCTGTTTAAAAACAAACATTTACAGTGTGCCGATCTGGCTTCTGTAACGAATGCGTAAAATATCCCGACGTCGATCCGTCGGCAGCTTTTGCGGCCAGTTAACCAAGATTGACGCCGCTACTCCGCGTCGAGCGGCGTCGTCGGCTGCGTGCCGGGGACATAGATACCGGCCGGCCGGCCGGAGGGACCGATCTGGCCGTATCGCTCGACCAGGCCGTCCGGGAGCGTTCGGCCCCCCGGCGTCGCGAGCCACAGCCGCAGCAGGTGACGTTTGCGCTCCCGCTCCGGCCAGTCCTCGTAGGTGGACCGGCGATGCAGGACGACGTGGTTGTGCAGGAGCTGCATGTCGCCCGGCTCGAAGCGCATCGAGAATGCGAGCTCTTCCGCCAGCCGGGTCATCATGTCGAGCGCTTCCTGCTGGCGCTCCGTGAAACGTGGGAGTTCCTCGAACCGCTGGGCGGAGCGGATGTACTTGCCCTGCCAGCTCGTGACCAGCTTTCCGTCGACATAGTTGAAGACGGGCAGCGACCACCAGGGGTCCTTGCCTTCCGGAATTTCGCCGCGCCGGTCGCGGTACCAGGGCTCGGCCAGCGCCTCGGCAAGATCCGGCCGCCGAGCGATCAATTCGTTGTGGATCGCAACCGAGCTGACGAAATAGCTCTCGCCGCCGCTCTTCGAGGTCTGCAGGCACAGGAGCCCGACGACATCGCAGGAGTCAGCATGCCACGGCAGGTCCGAACTAGTGTGATAGCCGCGATGGGTCGTCGTCTCGAAATCGTCGCCGGAGAGGTTCTTCACGTGGCCGAGAAGATGTCCCTTGCCGTTCTGCGAGACCGGCACGCCGACGCGGAGGCCGATGCCCCAGCAGGCGAGCGCTGCCTGGCGGCGGGTATAGCGAGCGACCGGCATGCCCTTGATCAGCGCGACGCCCCGGCCGTACACGATATCGCGGCCGATATCGCGAAGCCGCGCATCTAGCGTGGGGAGGGCGAAGTCGGTTTCCGTCACGTCGGCGATTTCCGCGCCGCTGCGCTCGACCGTCCGGATCGCCGCATCGAGTTCGGCGACGTCCCCGTTGCTGAGACGGTAGATCCAGTCGTCGCTTGCGGCGAGGTCGTCGGCACGCCAGCCGGCGGGATCGTCGACCGTGATCGGCTTTACCGCCGCGTTTTCTGAAACCGTCATGTTTTCCGCCCGATCGTCGGCTATATTCCCTCTCGAAGACGATCATAAAACCGGGGTCGCGGGGATGTCACTCCTCGCGGGCGGAACATTGCACAGAACGGACGTAATCATTGCGGGCGCCGGCCCGGTAGGGCTGATGCTGGCACTCGAACTGGGCGTGCGCGGCGTGCACTGCCTTCTGGTCAACGAGCGCACCGATACCGCGCGCCATCCTAAGGCCAACGCGGTCAGCAGCCGGACGATGGAACACCTCCGCCGGCACGGCATCGCCGCCAGGCTGCGCGACCGCGGCCTCGACGACGACCACCCGACCGACCTCAGCTACTTCACCACGCTGACCGGCTACGAGCTCGGCCGCTTCCGTCAGCCGTCGCGCGCGGAAGCGTTGGCGCAGGCGCGGGCGGGGACGAGCGCATGGGCATCGGCCGAGCCGCCGCACCGCTGTTCGCAGATCTATCTCGAGGAGGAGATGAAGCGCTCCGTCGACGCGCTCGATAGCGTCGAGGTCCGTTTCGGGTGGCGGCTGACCGGGTTCGACGACGGTGCCGATGCGGTTTCCGCCGAGATTGAGAATGTCGAGACGGGCGAACGGGAACACGTCTCCGCGTCCTATCTCGTCGGCTGCGACGGCGGCAACAGCATCGTTCGAAAGGCGCTCGGCGTCGAGCTCGAGGGCGAGTCCGGCGTCGTGCGCCCGATGATGGGCGGTCCCATGTACGCCGCTTATTTCCGCACGCTGGAGGCGCCCGACTGGGTGCCGGACCGGCCCGCGTGGCAGTACTGGACTGTGCTTCTCGACCAGCGCGCGCTGCTCGTCCACGTCGACAGCGACCGGGAGTTCCTGCTGCATTTCGCGATGCGCGAGGGCGTGGACCCGGAGGACCCGACCGCATTGATCCACAAGATCGTCGGTCGAAAGTTCCCGCTGGAAATCATCTCGTCGGTGAACTGGAACGCCGGATACAGCCTCGTCGCGCAGAAGTATCGCAAGGGACGGGTGTTCATTGCCGGCGACGCGGTCCATCTGTTCACGCCGACCGGCGGGATGGGGATGAACACGGGCGTCGACGACGCGGTCAATCTCGGCTGGAAGCTTGCCGCGGCCGTGACCGGCGAGGGCGGCGAGACGCTGCTCGATTCCTACGAGGCGGAACGCCGCCCGATCGGCATCCGCAACGTCAACTTCGCGAAGGGCTTCGCGGATTCCGTCGGTAACGTCCAGGTGACCGACCAGATCGACAAGGACACGCCCGAGGGGGCCGCCGAACGCGCGCGCCTGAAGGCTTATTTCGAGCGTCACGCCGAATTCGAGTTCGTTATCCCAGGAGCGTTCCTCGGCCTTCGCTACGAGGCGTCTCCGGTGATCGTTTACGACGGCGCGGAGCCGCCGCCCGATCATCCCAACGACTACACGCCGAACGCCATTCCCGGCTCGCGCGCGCCGCACGTGTGGCTCGGCGACGCCGCATTGCACGACCGGCTGTCGCGGGGCTTCACGCTGCTGCGGTTCGGCGGCAATCGGCCGGCGCCCGAGGGCGTCGATGTCCTCGATATCGGCGACGCTGCGGCACGCGATCTCTACGGCGCCGACTGCGTGCTGGTCCGGCCGGATCAGCACGTCGCCTGGCGCGGCGACGATCCGGCGGCTGTGGCGGGGCTGATGGATACCGTTCTCGGCCGCGCGGCACTATAGTCGGCCGAAATCTCGAAACCGGAGGCGAGTGTGGGCGAATACGGCATCAGTCAATCAATTCCGAGGTTCGAAGACCCGAAGCTGCTGACCGGCGGCGGCGATTTCGTCGACGACGAGAGCGCACACGGCCAGCTGCACGGCTTCGTTCTGCGTTCGCCGCACGCCCACGCGCATATCCGCTCGGTCGACGCATCGCCGGCGCTTGCAGCCCCGGGGGTCGTCGCCGTCGTGACCGGCCGCGAATACGTCGATGCCGGCTGGGGCGCGATCCCGCATATCGGCCCGCCGGTCAAACGCCGCGGCGGCGAGGATTTCATCCTGCCGAAATTCTATCCGCTGGCCGTCGACCGGGTCCGAATGGTCGGCGAGGGCGTCGCGTTCGTCGTCGCCGAGACCGCGGCGCAGGCGCGCGACGCGGCGGAACTGATCGAGGTCGATTACGTCGCGCTGCCGGCCAACGCTGCGACCGCGAAGGCGCTGGATGCGGAAGCGCCGGTGCTGTGGGACGAGCTTGGCGGCAACGAGGCTTTCGTCTTCGAGATCGGCGACCGTGCCGCGACAGAGGCGGCGTTCGCCGGCGCGGCGCACGTCGTCGAGCAGCGTTTCAATATCAGCCGCGTGCTCGCCAACGCGATGGAGATGCGCGGCTGTCTCGCCATCTACGATCGGCGGACGGACCATTACACGCTGCGCGCTCCGATCCAGCATCCGTGGGTCGCGCGAAGAATTCTCGCGAGCCAGGTCATCGGGATCGAAGAGTTGCAGGTCCGCGTGATCGCGCCCGACGTGGGCGGCAGCTTCGGTATCAAGGCGAACGTCTATCCTGAATATCTGGTCGCGCTCCATGCGGCGAAGACGACGGGCCGCCCGGTAAAGTGGATGAGCGACCGCACCGAGGGGTTCCTGAGCGACTTCCACGGGCGCGATAATGTTGCGGATGCCGCGCTGGCGCTCGATGCCGACGGCAGGTTCCTCGGCTTCCGGTTGCGCAATATCGTCAATATCGGCGCGTATTTCTCGCCCATCGGTTCCGGCCCCGCGACGAACAATCTCGGCGGCCTGTCCGGCGTCTACACGACGCCCGCCGCCCACGTCGAAGTGATCGGCGTCATGTCCAACAGCCATCCGACGGCGCCCTATCGCGGCGCGGGCCGGCCGGAAGCATCGTTCATCATCGAACGCCTGATCGATATTGCCGCGCGCGAGCTGGATTACGACCCGATCGATCTGCGACGCCGCAATCTCATTCCGGTCGATGCGATGCCGTTCAAGACGTCGCTGGTGTTCACCTACGATTCGGGCAACTTCGAAAGGAACATGGACGACGCCATCCGGCTTGCCGATCGCGACGGGTTTGCCGCGCGGCGAGCGGCATCGGAAGCGGTGGGCAGGCTGCGCGGCCTCGGGTTCGCGAACGCGATCGAACGCGCCGCCCCGCCGGGTATGGAGACGGCCGAGCTGCGGTTCGATCCGTCCGGCGCGGTGACGATCCTGTCCGGCACCACCCAGCAGGGCCAGGGACATACGACGATGTATACCCAGCTTCTGTGCGACAGGCTCGGTCTCGAGCCGGAGCGCGTGCGCGTGATCGAAGGCGATACCGACCGGCTTGCCTTCGGCTTCGGCGCCGGCGGTTCGCGTTCGTCGGCCATGGGGTCGGCAGCACTGATGATGGCCGCCGACAAGGCGATCGAGAAGGGCGCCGAGATTGCCGCGCATATGATGGAAGCGGCGGTCGACGATATAGAGTTTTCCGAAGGCGCATTTACGGTGGCCGGCACCGACCGCTCGGTATCTCTCGACGACGTGGTGAAAACCGCCTTCAATCCCGCCGCACTGCCGGACGGTGTCGAGCCCGGTCTCGTCACCCAGGCGGCCTACAAGGGGGAGGTCGCGAGCTATCCCAACGGCTGCCACGCCTGCGAGGTCGAGATCGATCCCGAAACGGGTAAGGTCGAGATCCTCAGCTATGTCGTCGTCGACGATTTCGGCACGGTCCTGAATCCGCTACTGGTCAAAGGGCAGGTGCATGGGGGCGTCGCGCAGGGCGCCGGCCAGATACTGCTCGAAAACGCGCGCTACGACGAGACCGGTCAGCTTCTGAATGCATCGTTCATGGATTACGGCATGCCGCGCGCCGACGACCTGTCGAGTTTCGAGGTGCTTCCGAACCCGGTCCCGACCAAGACCAACCCGCTCGGCGTGAAGGGGGTCGGCGAGGCGGGTACGGTCGGTGCGATGCCCGCGGTGATGAACGCGATCATGGATGCCATCGGCCCGCTCGGCATACGCGACCTGGATATGCCGGCTAGCCCGGCGCGCGTGTGGCAGGCGATCCGGGATGCGAGTGGAAATCGAACCGCGTCGTACGGGGGCGGGCCGACAGGTTCGAACCGATAAGGTATTCTGACCTTCTATCCTGATCCGGAAACTTCATGACAGACGACGCCAGATACGATCCCGCAACCAGACGGGGGCCGATAGGTCAGTCGATACTACGTATCGAGGATGCGACGCTTCTCGCCGGCGAGGGCTCGTTCGCCGGCGACTGGCATTTTCCCGACATGCTGCACATGCGGATCGTGCGCTCGCCGGTCGCGCATGGCGATATCCGCGGCATCGATGCGAGCGCCGCGCTCGGCCTCGACGGAGTCGTCGCGGTCTGGACTGCGGACGACGTGGCGGACATTCCGCCCATCGATTTCCGCGCGACCAAATACACCGGGCTCGATCCGTACAAGCAACCGGTCCTTGCCGCCGGGCGCGTGCGTTTCGTCGGCGAGCCGGTGGCCGCCGTGTTTGCGGAGAGCCCGGCGCTCGCGGAGGACGCGGCCGCGCTGGTCATGCTCGACATCGACGAATTGCCGCCTCTGATGGAGGCGGATGCGCCGCCCGGGGAGTTTCTCGACGGCATCGATACCGAGCCGACCGTGATCGAAAAGGGATACGGCGACGTCGACGCCGCGATTGCGGCGGCGGACAGGGTCGTGGCGCTGGATCTTCGCTTGGGCCGTCATAGCGGTGTGCCGCTGGAATGCCGCGGCGGCGTTGCGCGCGTTGCCCCGGATACCGGCATCCTCGAACTTTACGGCGGGACAAAACGGCCGCACCCCAACCGCGACCTGATCGCCCGGACGCTGGGCCTGGATCCGGCGAAGGTGAATCTGTTCGAGGGCAACGTCGGCGGCGGCTTTGGCATTCGAGGCGAGCTGTACCCCGACGACTTCCTGTTGTGCGCTGCGGCGCTGCGGCTCGGCCGTCCGGTTCGCTGGATCGAGGACCGGCGCGAGCACCTGCTGACCGCCAACCAGTCGCGCGAGCAGCGCCACAACATCCGCGCCGCCGTCGACGACGAGGGGAGAATTCTCGCGATCGAGAACCGCTTCTGGCACAATCAGGGGGCCTATCTGCGGACGCACGGCGTACGCGTCCCCGACATGACGGCAGGTCTTACCCTCGGCGGCTACGTGGTTCCCGCCTACCGTGTGGCGGGCCACGTCCGGCTGACGAACAAGACGCCGGCGGCGACCTATCGGGCGCCCGGCCGCTACGAGGGCACGTTCGTGCGCGAGCGCCTGATGGATGCGATCGCTGCTGAGACGGGCATCGATCCGGTTGAGGTTCGTCGCCGGAATCTCGTCCGCGCCGATCAGATGCCCTACGAGCGCCCGCTCGATGCGCTAGAGGTGGACGTAATTCTGGATTCCGGCGATTACGCCGGGTTGTTCGACGATGCACTGGCCGCGCTCGACTGGGACAATCTTCGGGCGGAGCTAGCCGCCCGCCGGGGCGACGGGGAGGCGGTCGGTGCCGGGCTCGCGTTCTTCGTCGAGAAATCGGGCCTCGGGCCGACAGACAAGGCGGAGATTTCCGTCGACCGCGCCGGCAATGTCGAACTCGTGACCGGCGCCGCAAATCTCGGCCAGGGCGTCGCGACGGCGATGGCTCAGATAGCGGCAGGCACCCTCGGGGTCGACATGGAGAGCGTTTCGGTCGTTCACGGGCGCACCGACCGCATCGACGAGGGCTACGGCAGCCACGCGTCGCGCACGACCGTGATGACCGGCACCGCGACATTGAACGCGGCGACGGCGCTGCGCGAGAAACTTGCCGCCGCCGCGGCGGAGCGGCTGCAGGCCTCTGCCGAAGACGTCGAAATTTCGGACGGTGCGGCGCGTCATCGGGAGACGGGCGCATCGATCCCGCTCGGCGAGGTCGTGTCGGCGAGCGGCGCTTCGTCGATAGGCGCGGAAGGACGGTACGACACCGCGCATATGAATTACCCATACGGGCTGCACTGCGCCGTGGTCTCGATCGATCGCGACACCGGTCTCGTCACCGTAGACCGATATCTGATCGCCTACGACATCGGTGTCGCGATCAATCCGATGCTTGTGGGCGGCCAGATCCAGGGCGGGCTCGCGCAGGGAATCGGCGGCGCGTTGTCGGAGGAATTTCTCTACGACGCGAACGGCCAACCCCTGTCGTCGACCTTCGTCGATTATCTGCTTCCCGGCGCGACCGAGGTCCCCGCGGCGGAAATCGTCCTGTGCGAAGATGCGCCGAGCCCGCTGAACCCGCTCGGCGTCAAGGGAGCGGGGGAGGCAGGGATCAATGCCGTGGGCGCCGCGATCGCATCGGCGGTCGACGATGCCATCGGCCGTCCCGGCGCGGTGACCGAACTGCCGCTGACGCCGCGACGGGTTCTGGCTTTGTTGTCATGAAAACTGCGTCTCGAGAGACGCAGTCGGGCAACCCGCACTCATTTCGGTTCTAATCCTGCAGGACTTTATCTTCGGCGACGGGCGGGTTCGCGAAACCGTCTTCGACGCATCCGACGCGCTATCGGGAACGGATCCGACGGTTACTCCCTTATCTAGATTGATCGTTCTTGTTGAGCGATCCCGCCCTCTCGCCAGCTGTGCCGCCTTTCACAGCTCCTCACCCCACCCGGGTTGATGTACTGCGGTGATTATTGCGGATTTCTCCGCAAAATCCCATCTTTTTGAGAGTTGGGAGACAGCGCCCACATCCGGTTTGCGGGGAACGACAGGTTTTCCCGGACGGGAATAACCCGATTTCATTCGCCGCGACCGGAGCGCCGCCTCCCAGCCGTGGAGCCTCGCCCCGAACCCCTTGGTTTTATGGAGGTTTTTCGGATGAAAACCGGTGCCAAGATCGCCCGAAGCGCGCGAAACATGCCTCAATTCATATATTGTATCCAATATATATTCCTGATTAATATATAATCATTATGCATGAATTATCGCAGCTCCGCGGACTGAACGTCCGCCAGATGCTCGACCTTCTTGCCGTGGTCGAGAGCGGCGGCGTTACGGCCGCCGCCGAAACGCTCAATGTTTCCCAACCGGCGCTGACGCGTTCTATCCGGCAACTCGAAGACTCTCTCGGCGTCCCCCTCCTCAAAAGGGAGGGCCGGGGCGTCGCGCCAACGCGCTTCGGCGAATCGCTGGCGCAGCATGCGCGAACGATCGAGGCGGAACTCCGTCACGTCACGCGCGATCTTTCCGATCTCCGGAGGACGGAAGCCGGTCATCTCGTCATCGGGGCGACGCCGATCGGCCTTGCGACGCTGGTGCCCCCGGTGCTGGCACGGCTGCATGCCATGCGGCCGGATCTGACGATTGAGGTGCGAAACGAATCGTTCGATGTGCAGCTTGACGCCCTCGACCGGGGCGAAATCGACATCGTCATCGGCTCTCTCGCCGGGGGACTGTCGCGGCACGAACATCTTGTCGAGGAGGTGCTGTTTCAAAACAGCCTTGCGGTGCTCGCCCGACGTGACAATCCGCTCTGCGATCGCGACGAGGTCGGACTCGAAGAACTCGAATCGGCCGCTTGGGTGGTCTCGCGCGGTTCGGTGGCGATCCGCCAGCTCATCGCGAACGAGTTCAGGTTCGAAGGGCTCGACCCGCCGCGGTTCATCGTCGAGACGGATTCGATGCTCTGCGTTAAGGGCGTTCTGATGTCGGGCGGGTTCGTCACCGCCAACCCGGCCGAACTGTTCGCCCCCGAGATCGAACGGGGCGATATCGGCGTGATACCGATCCGCTGGCATTCGGGAATCCGGCCTATCGGGTTCACGCTGCGCGAACACGGCACGGTGACGCCGCTGCTCGCCGAACTGATCGATGCGCTCCGCGAGGCGGGGCGTCTGTTTGCCGCCGAGGGGGGTGCTGCCTGACGTCGGTCAGCCCTCGACGACGGCGATCGCCTGTATCTCGACCATCATTTCGGGCTGCGCGAACCCGGCGACGGTAATCAGCGCGCTGCCGGGATAGTTTCCGTCCGGGAAGTATTCCTTGCGCATCTCCGTGAAGCGGTCGCCGTAGCGCGCATCGATGATGAAGACCGTCATCTGGACGATATCGGCGAGGGTCGCCCCGCATTTCTCGAGAAACGTTTCCATGTTGGCGAAGGACTGCCGGGTTTGCGCCTCGAAATCGCCCGCCAGCGACGTGCCGTCGGGGGTCTGGGGCGCGCCGTAGCCCGCGAGCCAGATGATGCGCTGATCCGAGCCTTTCGTGATAACGGCCGGCGAGAAAGAGCGGTTCTTCTGCCAGGTGCCGTGGATGAATTCGCGTTCCATGAAATCCTCCCTCTTGATCAGCGCAGGAAAGCACGTGGACGCGGGGAGGGGAAGCGGGCGCGTCAGCTTCCCCGTTTCCGTTCCGTCCGCCGATGGAAATCGGGCGGGCGCTTGGCCACCCATTTGATGAAGGCGGCGATTTCGGGGTGCGTGCGGAGCGCCTGCGGCGTCGCATATTCGACTGCGAGTTCGCGTTCGCTGAAGACGCTGTGAATCTTCCGATGGCAGATCGGATGAACCGCGACCGTCGCGCGGCCGCCCTCGGATCGCGGGACCAGGTGGTGCTTTTCGCGTCGTTTGCCGAGCGGACGCAGGCAGACAGGGCACATCTCGTCGGGAGGCATGGGGATCACCCTAGCAGGGCCCGCCGGTACCTGGAAGAAAGCGCCCGGGCCGCCTTACCGGAATTGTCTTCGTGCATTAAAGGCTTTGCCTAGAAGTATGATTTTCGTCGATATTCCGGTCTGAGAAGCTGCCGTTCGCCTGGGCGCCGCGGCGGCGCTCGGCCTCGTCGTCGGCTTCGAACGCGAGTTCCGCCGGAAGCCTGCCGGGCTCCGGACCCATATGCTGGTTGCGGTCGGTTCGGCGGCTTTCATGATTCTCACCCTCGAACTTGCAGCCGGCCCCCTCCTCGGGATCGAATCTTCGAGCGTCGATCCCTCCCGCATCATTCAGGGGATCATCGGCGGAATCGGGTTTCTCGGCGCCGGCGCCATCATACAGGGCGGCCGGGAAGTCATGGGCATGACAACAGGCGCCTCGATCTGGAACGCGGGCGCGATCGGCATAGCGTGCGGCATCGGCTTTCTCGATTTCGCCGTTCTGCTGACGGGAATCGTCGTGGCGATCGTGTTCATCGTCGGCAAGCTCGAGAACGGAATCATGAGCGGCGTCGAGAACGTGACCGGGCTCAAACGGCCGGAAAAGGGACATGACGAACCCGAATAGGAAAACGATTCTCGCGGTCGCAGCGCTCGGCGTGTTTGCGCTTGCTCTTCCCGTCTGGATTGCGACGGCGTTGGTGCCGGGCAAATACGAACGCATGCATGCGCCGGGTTCGGTCGCGGCGACAGTGGATCTTTTCAAGGAGGCGGGATTCGATCCGCAGGCGGTCGGAAAACCGGGCTTCGAGACCATCCCGCCCGTTTTCGTTTCCGCACTGCCGTCGGACCTGCGGGAGGTAAACGATCTAGATCTCCGAAAGTCGGTCTTCGTTTCCGTCGTCCTGCCGCACGTCCTTCAGGAGAACGAGCGTATCCGCCGCGACCGCGAGCGGCTGCAGCGTCTTCGCCGGGAAATCCGGGCCGAGCGCGACCTGCGCCCGCGCGACCGCCGCTGGCTGGAAAACCTAGCCGCGCGTTACAAGACCAAACCGATGGATGTCGAGACGCTGCTGCGCCGCGTGGACATCGTGCCGCCGCGTCTTGCCGTCGCCCAGGCGGCGCAGGAATCCGGCTGGGGCACCTCCCGGTTTGCGCATCAGGGCAATGCGCTGTTCGGCCAGCACGCTCCGGTCGGAGACCGCGCGATCGAGGCGAAGAAGGCGGCCGGCGTGGCACTTCGCGCCTTCGAGACCCTCTACGGCAGCGTCCGCGGGTACATCCACAATCTGAATACCCACCGTGCCTATCGCGGCTTCCGCGACATGCGGGCGTCGATGCGCGCGCGGCACCGGTATCGACGGGCATGCGCTCGCCGCGTCGCTGTTGCGCTATTCGGAGGAAGGAGCGCTCTACGTCGACCGGCTGCGGACCATCATGCTGTCGCCCGTCGTCGCCGGCGTCCGCAATGTCCGATTGACCGGGGTCGATTGACTCCGCTGCCGAGGTTCAGGCCGTTGCCATAAGGAGGAATGCCGCGCCGCCCGCGGTAAATCCCGTAACGGCGGTTCCCCACGCCAGGTCGACGGCAGTAACCATTGCCGGCCAGTCGCGCAGCGTCGCGAGATTGGTCAGGTTGTACGTCGCGTAACAGAAGAATCCGAACAGGGCGCCCCATGCGGCGGCCTCCTCCCATCCCGATTTTCCGACGACGCAGAAAACGACGATCCCCGTCACGTAGAAAAGGTAGAACGCGATGGCGGCCGGCCCGTTGAACCTGTCGGCGAGAAGTCCGCCGAGATGGCGACGGTAGAACTTCTTTGCGGCGACGCCCAGCCAGAGCATGTCGGCGGCGAGGAACAGGACCGCGGAGAGCAGCCAGGCAATCAGATAATCATACATACCAACCAATCCGGGCAGGGTCGTTACGGGGAGTTTACGCGCAGCGAACCTGTTTGGATGATCGGCTGTCGAATGGAACCCGGATGTATCTGTCTTGCCGGACCTGTTCCGGGATCCAGCCCGCAGTGCTGCCGATAGACCGGATCCCGGCACAAGGCCGGTGGGACAGCCTCGAAAAGCCCGAAGAGACGCGATCGCCCGTCAGTGCGGCACGAGTTCCAGATACTCCCGGCGCTTCGCCGCCACCGCCTCGCGCAGCTTCGCACCGTGTTCTTTCATTGCGGCGAGATCGTCGCCGTTCAGCCGGTCGGGGATGCAGGCCTTCGCGGACGGCCTGGCCTTGGCGCGCTGCCACCATTCGGCGGCGCGCGGATGGTCGTCCATCCAGACGTCGATCAGGTCGAGATACTCGATGCGCCAGACATAGGGGATCATGTTGACGTCGGCGAGGGTGAAGTCCGCGCCCAGCAGCCACGGCCCGCCGAATTCCGCCAGCGAGGCGTCGAGCGCCTTGAACGCCTTCTCCCAGTTGCCGATCGCCTGGAAGACGTAAGGACTGTCGACGCCGAGCTCGTAGGTCGACATGAAGCGGTCGCGCTTCGACGGATCGCCGACGTTCCGGAACCGCGTCTCTCGCTGCTCGTCGGGCATGTTCTTCATGCGCTCGCGGAACATCGCCGAGAACGACAGCTCACGCGTCGCCTCGAAGATCTGCTCGTCGACCAGCTTGGAGAACTGGCGCATGCGGGATTTCAGGAACGGGTCCTGCGGGACGAGGGGATGGTCCGGCCACACCTCGTCGATGTATTCGCAGATCAGCGACGATTCCGGAATCGGGCGCCCCGCGTGGATCAGCGTCGGCACGACGCCCTTCGGGTTGAGCTTGAGGTACTCGGGATCGAACTGCTCGGCCGCGAACAGGTTCACCAGCTTCTCCTCGTAGTCGAGCCCCTTCTCGGCGAGGGTGATGAAGACCTTCTGCGTGCAGATCGAATTGTGGAAGGTGTAGAGGGTGAGCATTTGGGGCCTTCATTTACACTGTCATCCTCGGGCTTGACCCGAGGATCCATTACGCCGTTCCGTGGACCCTCGGGTCAAGCCCGAGGGTGACACTGGGAAGAGTGGGCCATCGGAATCCGATAGTCATGTTAGAATGTCTGTCTGATCCGACGACTAATGATGTAATCCCACAACACACCGGCTGCGTAACCAATAACGGCGGCGACCGCCTGCCCAGATGCCGGCGCGGGCCCTGCGGTGAATAGAAAAATCAGAAAGAATATCTGCACTGCCAGAAACAGCGCTTCGGACCAGAGAGTGCGCCATCGCTTGCCGACATATCGCGCTGTAGATGATCCGATGCTGAAAGAGACAATGGCGGGCAAAAAGTACTGAAAGAGAGCGGGCGCTAGATAGTAGACACAAGCAAAAGCGCCAATCAGAAACAGACCAAGATAACTTGCTTCTCGCCAGCGAGGATCTTTTTCGAGGCAGAGGTGGGAGTGTTTGTCTCAGGGGGCACTGCTTGAGGCTACCCCTCACCAAAGTCCTTTGCCTGGTGCTCGACGAGGTGCTTGTAGTCCGCGCGGATCGGGTTGAAGACGTCGAGGTTCATGGCCGGCTCGTCGCCGATCACCTCGCCCCAGTGGACGACGTCCGGCGGAATGCGGATCATCGATCCGGGGCCGGCGTCGTAGATCTCGTCGCCGACGTGGAAGCGCACCGTGCCCTGGACGATGACGGCGATCTGCTCGAACGGGTGGCTGTGGGGTCCGGGCTCCATCCCGGGCTGCATCCAGTTCATCACCAGCAGCGTGTCCTCGCCGCGAAAACCGACGCGCTCGACGCCGTCGCGCACCCATTCCTTTTCCAGCTCGTCCCAGTTGGCGAAGCTCGTCGTCTGGGGTTTCGCGGTCGCGGTTCCGTCGGCCATATTCTCTCTCCCGTATATCGCGGGTCCAGCCCGCTCCCCCTCCCGGCCACCCATGAGG
>JAYQUR010000052.1:0-14363 GCA_038148075.1 Alphaproteobacteria bacterium
AGGCCGGAACGTTGCTGGGCTGGTACCTGATTCCCAACGATACGCTTTCGCGCGTACTCGGGAACGCCGACAGCTACATAAACGGCGGCAGCAACTCGGTCCCGCTTTTCTCCGTATCGGATGCGAATCCGGGGTCGTACGACCAGTTGATGACCTTCGGGTCGGACAACCGGACGCTCCTGGCGTTCGAGGACCTGGCGCGGACCGGCTGGTCAGATGAGGACTTCACCGACGTTGTCGTCAAGATCGAGACGCTGCAGCTGAGCGCGGAACTGGTCGAGACCGTCGTGCCCGAACCCGCCGGCGCAGCCTTTCTCGCGCTGGCCTGTGCGGGGCTGATCGGCATCCGCCGCCGCCGACGCTAGAAACCGCCCGCACGGTCGTGCAGGCCGAAAACCAGACTATTACCCGCATACTGGAAGACGCCGCCGGACGTGCCGGAGCGCCGGCGCTGCTATTCGGCGACCGCCGCATCGGGTTCGATGTCCTTGCAGCCAGGTCGGCAGCCCTGGCCGCCGGCTTCGCGTCGCTCGGGATCGGGCGGGGGGATGTCGTTCTCGTCTGGATGGCCAACCGCGTCGAGTGGCTGGAGACGTTGTTCGCCCTCGGCCGGCTCGGCGCCATCGCATTTGCGGCCAACGCACGTTTCAGGGCCGCCGAGATCGCCGACGTCATCGAGCGAACCAGCCCGCGCGCCGTAGTCAGCGAAGAGACCTTCCGCTCGATCCGGTTCGACGAAATTCTCGACGAAGCCCTGTCCGCGGCCGGAAATCCGGCGCTTGCCCGGATTGTCGTCCGGCCCGGCTCGCCCGAGGGGGGGCTGCGGCCGGGCGCGCATTCCTACGAGGCGCTCGCCCGGGAGACGCGCACCGTTGCGTCCAACGCCCGCCCGTCCGACGGTGCGATCCTGTTTACGACGTCGGGGACGACGTCGAGGCCCAAGTTCGTCCTCCATACCCACGACTCGATCTCGTTTCATGCCCGCGCCGTCGCGGCGGGCTTCGGCATGGAAGCGCCGGAGGCCCACATGCTGCAGGCGTTGCCCTACAGCGGCGTGTTCGGCTTTTGCCAGGCGATGGCGGCGGTCGCGGCAGCGAGGCCATCGGCCGTCTTGCCGATCTACGATGCCGCAACCGCAGCGGCCACGATCCGGCGGAACAAGGTGACGCATTTCAATGCGACCGACGAAATGATCGCGGCAATGGTCGAGGCGGACCCGGATCCCGCGACCTACGCGTCGCTCAGGTTGGTCGGCGCTGCCTCGTTCAATCGCGGACCCGAAACGCTGGAGGCGATGGCGCAGGTTTACGGGCTGCCTATCGTCGGGCTCTACGGCATGAGCGAGCTGCAGGCGCTTTTCGCGCGTCGGTCGCTCGACGACCCGCCGTCAGCTCGTTTCCGAGCCGGTGGACGTCCGGTTTCCGACGCATACCGGGTGCGGATCGGCCGGGAAGCGGACGGCGGCGCCGACGCGTCGTCTGGCGGCGAGCTCGAATGCGCCGGGCCGTGCCGGTTCGCCGGCTATTTCGGCGATCCCGGTGCGACCGAGGCGACGATCGTCGACGGAGGGTACGTGCGGACCGGCGATTTCGGCCGGATCGAGCCCGGTTACGGGTTCGCCTTCGACGGACGGCTGGGCGATACGCTGCGCCTCGGCGGCTATCTCGTTGCGCCCGCCGAGATCGCGGCGTTCATTCGTGCCCTGCCCGGCGTTCGCGATTGTCAGATAGTCGGCGTCGAGGTGGCGGGAAGGCAGCGGGCGGCGGCGTTCGTGATCGGCGATCCGGCCGGCGCGATCCGGCCGGAAACAATCGTAGAAGCGTGCCGCGTTGGGCTCGCGGCCTTCAAGGTTCCCGCCTTCGTGCACGAACTGGACGCCTTTCCCGCCGTTGACGGCCCGAACGGCGTCAAGGTGCAGCGCGGCGCGTTGCGGCGATGGGCAGAAGAACTGGCTGAGAGTCTCTGTTAGGTTTACCTTTAGGAAGTATAAAAACGTCATTGTATCCGCGGTTTGCGCCCGTCCGGGTTGCGTGCGGCGGAAGCGAGTGCGCGGACCGGATCGCGCATCGCCCGAAGAGTGGAGAAAGCGGCACCCGCGGAATGGCAACCTCTGCCGACAAGCTTTCCGGCGTTCTCTCCGCCGACGTCGATGCGTCGGAGGCGGCGGTCCGCGCCGTTCTCGATCTTTCGCCGGCGGCCATGATCGTCGTCGATCCCGCCGGGTGCGTCCTCGCCGCCAATGAAGCAGCGGCTTCGCTGCTTGCCTGTCGCGCAGAAAACGGTCTCGTCGGCTCGGATGTCCGCGATTAGGTCGATGGCGCGTCGGGAGCCGATTTCGGGAATTGGATCGCCGATGTTGAGAATTCGGAGGCCGTGGCGCATTCGTCCGGCGTTACCTGCATCAAGTCCACAGGCGAGCGGTTCGTCGCCGAGTTGGACGCGCGCCCCGTTGCGTGGGGCGGGGCGCGGGCGGCCGTTGTCGCCATTGCGCAACCCGTTTCCGTTCCCGTGCATCGTCGAGAAGATGCGCTGGTCCGCGTTCGCGAGGGAATCGAAGCGGTTTCGGAAGGTTTTGCGGTATTCGCGGCCGACGGCACGTTACTGGCCTTCAACGAGAACTATCGGACGAAAATCTGGCCCGCGCTCGCCGATTTCATTGAGGTCGGCATAAAGTTCGAGGACATCGTTCGGGAAACTCTCGTCCGCGACGTCGGGGCCTATACCGTCGACGATGCCGACGTGTTTGTGGAACAGGCGCTGGCGCGGCATCGGGACGTGCCGTCGCAGCACGAGATCGAATGTTCCGACGGACGATGGATCCAGCAACGAAAGCGTGCGACATCGGACGGCGGCGTGGTCGCGATCTATGCGGACATTACCGATCTGCGGCAGCGCGAAGCGGATATCGCCGAGGCGCAGGAGCGCCATCGCCTTCTGCTGGCGACGTTGCCGGACGGCGTCGCAATCCACAGCGGCGGAAAGTTCGCCTATGTAAATCCGGCCGCCATCGAGATATTCGGCGCGCGCAGCCATACCGATCTGGTCGGGCGGAGTTCGCTCGACCTGATTCCGCCCGAACAGCGCGAGAACAGTGCCGCGCGGCTGCAGCGGGTCCTGTCGGAACACGTATCGCTTCCGCCGTCCGAACAGAAATGCATACGGATCGACGGGCGCATGATCAGCGTCGAGGTGCGTCACACGTTCATTCTCTGGAACGCCAAGCCCGCAATCCTGTCGGTCGTCCGGGATCTGACAGCCCAGAAGCAGGCCGAATATGCGATGCAGGAGACCGAGCGGCGATATCTTTCGATCGCTTCCAATCTGCCGGGCGCGGTCTACCAGCGCGTGATGCACCGCGACGGCAAGATCCATTTTCCTTATGTCAGCCGCGGCGTCATCGACACGCATGGCGTAGATGCCGAGACCGTGCGGCGCAGCGGCGACATGCTGGTTCGGCTGATTCACCCGGACGATCGGGAGCGGTTCTCGCGCGCCTTGCAGGAGTCGGCCGAGAACCTGTCGTCGTTCGACATCGAGGTTCGTAACATCAAACCCGACGGCCGTGTTGTCTGGGTCCGCAGCCTCGCCCGGCCGCATTTGCGCGACGATGGCGCCATCGTCTGGGACGGCGTGTTCGTCGACGTCACCGAGCGAAAGATGGCCGAGGATCGCGCTGCGCAGACATACCGATGGCTGACGGCGGCGATCGAGAGCCTTTCCGACGGTTTTGTCCTGTGGGATTCGGAAGACAGGCTCGTCCTGTGGAACGACCGGTTCATCGAACACCACCCGCAACGGGACGAACTGGTCCGCGAGGGCATGTCGTTTACCGAACTTGCGGAACGGACGATCGAGAATCTGCGCGAACGGTTCGGAGACGAGGCTGCGGCAGGCTGGTTCGTCGAGCGGATTCGCCAGCATCGCGAAGCGCGCGGCACCTACGAAATGATGACCGCAATCGGCCGCTGGCTGATGGTGACCGAGCGAAAGACCCGAGAGGGTTATACCGTCGGAATCTATACCGACATTACCGACCGCAAGCGCGCCGATACCGAGTTGCGCGAGAGCGAGGATCGCTATCGGCGCTTGATCGAGATGGTCCCCGACGCGATTTTCGTTCATCGCGACAGCAAGATCGTTTTCGCCAACGATACTGCGGTTCAGATGTTCGGGGCGCGCAGTATCGACGACCTCATCGGGCGGGAAGTCCTCGACTTCGCGTTGCCCGAAAACCATCTGCGCATCATCAGCCGAAGGAACCGTATCGGCGACGGAGACCCGTCGAAATTCATCCGGTCGCAATACCGCCGCGTCGACGGGACCGCGCGGCATTGCGAAACGGCGATCGCCCGCTTCGGCTGGAAGGGCGAGGATGCCTTCCTGACGATCATCCGCGATATCGAAGGCCGCGTCGCTGCCGAACGGCAACAGGCCATCTTCTCGGCCGTGCTCGATCAGGCGGTCGATTCGATCGAGATCGCAGACGACGATTTCAGGATTGCCTACGTCAACCCCGTCTTCGAGCGGATGACGGGGTTTTCCTTCGGCGAGGTTCGCGACGTCGCTCCCGGCGATCTGTTTCGGCCCGCGGACAGCGATCCGGAGCTTTACGAGGCCATCGAACGGACCTTGAGTGCGGGTAAGTCGTGGTCGGGCATCATGCCGGCGCTACGCCGCGACGGTACGGAATATCAGCAGGAAGCCTCGATTTCGCCGGTGTTCGACGAGAAGGGCGCGATCAAGAACTACGTTGCGATCAAGCGCGACATTACGGAACGCATCCGCACCGAGGGACGGCTACGCGACAGCGAGGAGCGCTACCGGAAACTGCTGGCGCTGACGCCCGACGCGATTTACGTGCACGTCAACCAGAAGATCGTCCTGGTCAACGATGTGGCGCTGCAGATGTTCCGGGCGCGCGACGAAAAGGATCTCGTCGGCCGTCCGATCTTCGATATCATCCACGAAGACTTTCACGACGACGTGCGGGATAACCTGACCAGCATGTTCGGCGACGGCGTCGAGACGCTGCGGTTCGACCACGTCCGCAAGCGGCTGGACGGTACGACGTTCTGGGCGAACAACTCCGTTACGCCGTTGAACTGGGAGGGAGAGCCCGGATCGCTTGTAATCCTGCGCGACATCACCGAGCAGCGCGATGCCAACAACCGGCTTTTCAAGGCAATGGAAGTCGCCGAGGTCGCCAATAAATCGAAGAGCGAGTTTCTGGCCAATATGAGCCACGAGCTCAGAACGCCGCTGAACGCCATCATCGGGTTTTCCGGGATCATGAACAGCGAGATGTTCGGCCCGATCGGCGACGAGCGCTACGCAGACTACGCGACGAATATCCACGAGAGCGGCATGCATCTGTTGCATGTCATCAACGACATTCTCGATCTTTCCAAGGTCGAAGCCGGAAAGATGGTGCCGGCGATCAAACCGATCAGGCTGGAAGATATCGTGCGCTCGAGCGTTCGGCTTCTGGATCGAACGGCGGCGCGGGAGCGGATCGGAATCGAATGCTCGATCGCGGAGAACCTGCCGACGCTGCAGGGCGACGAACGCATGGTGAAGCAGATTCTGATGAATTTGCTTTCCAACGCGATCAAGTTCACGCCGGCCGGCGGCCGTGTCCGGGTCAAGATCAGACGCATCGACGGCGGTCGCCTGCGTCTTTCCGTTACCGATACGGGCTACGGTATCGACCGCTCCGATATCCGGCATGTGATGGAGCCCTTCGTTCAGGCATCCGGCCAGAGGGGCGCAAGCTTCTCGGAGGGAACCGGGCTGGGTCTGCCCCTCGTCAAATCGTTTTGCGAACTCCACGGCGGGGATTTCCGCCTGATGAGCCGTCAGGGCATAGGGACGTGCGCCCAGGTGACGTTGCCTGTCCAGGGGCCTGCGCAATAGCCGAACAGCCGGCCCCGGTCACGCCAAGGTGACGCGGTTTGAATGGTCCGTGACCGAAATGGCACCTATTTCCCGATAACCGGCAACCGCCCGCGATTTCGGCCCGGTTGCCGCCGGAGGTTGGAGCCATGCGAAAGTTTCCGATGCTCGCTGCCGTTGCCGCCGCGGCGGCGCTCTTCGTGTCCGTTCCCTCGGGGCCGCGAGAAGCCCTCGGGCAGGCCGCGGCACCGGAACGGGCACACCCGGCGATGGCCGATCCCGCTCGCCTGGCGCCGGGGCGGGCCGAGGAGTTCTACCAGGCCATTCGCGCCCGCATGGCGGCCGCCTGTGCCGAATCCGGCGATCCGGTATTCGTCGAATACCAGCGGTGGACGCGGCTGACCCGCTATCCGTACCGCGCCGGAAATCACGGCGACCGGTATGCCAACCACTACGCAAACGACGTCGCCGCCCAGGCGCGGCGTTTCGAGGACGCCGGCGCGCTGCCCGTCGGTTCGATCTTGATCAAGGATACGTTTACCGCGACCCGGAGCGGACAGATGACGGTCGGTCCGTTGTTTCTTATGGAAAAAATGCCCGCGGAATTTCCGTCCGGCGCCGGAAGCTGGAGGTTCATGATGCTGTCGCCGGACGGCGAGACGATCGGCCTGACCGGGGGTCGGAATTCGGCGGCAGTCGAATTCTGCGCCGCCTGTCACCACAGGGCGGGCGCCGACCGGGATTTTCTGTACTTCCCGCCCGCGGAAGCGCGGCGGGAGTTGCCGTCGCGCTAGGCGCCTTCGCGTCGCCAGGCCCAGACGAGCGTGCCCAGCCCCAGCAGCAGAACGAGAAGCGCCGGCAGCATCGGAATCTCGCGGACGCTTGCAACCCGGAAATCGCGGTTGGCGACCACGCCGAGCCAATCCGATCCCGACGGTTTGCGGTCCGCCCGAACGCGCCGGATCGTCGGTGCGCCGTCCTCCAGCCAGTGCATGCCGCCGCCCGACGCGGCTGCCACGGCCGCGAGCTGCGTTTCGGTAGCCCGCATATCCGAATATTCGCGGGGATTGACGTTGCCTACTGCCGCAACGGCGCGTCGCTTGCCGTCCGTCAACCGATAGATTCCCACTTCCGTCGCGGGGAGGCTTGCGATCGCCCGTCCGCCCGCGCCGGTGCGGAGCGAGACGGTCTTTTCCTCGCCCGAGGGCAGGGTCACTGTGATCGGCGCGAAGTCCTCCGATACGCTGCGCCGGGTAATGACGAGGTCGTTGCCCGACAGGTGAGCGCGAAGGTCTTCTTCTTCCAGGTCCGGTTCCTTCATGAGCCAGTGGGCGAGTCGGCGCAGGATTTCGGAATGCGGGCCTCCGCTTTCGTAGCCGCGCGCCCACAGCCAGATATGGTCGCTCAACAGCAGCGCGACGCGGCCTTCGCCGATACGGTCGAGGATCAGGAGCGGCAGGTTGTCGGCGCCGGTCATCAGCGTCTGGCCGCGGAGATGCCGCGCCTCCACCTGGCGGAACCATCTTCCCCATTGCGGCAGTTCGTCGGCCGCACCGACCAGATCCGCCGTGACCGGGTGGCGCTTGCCCTGATCGCTGACGAGCGGACGAAGGCCGCGTTCGATCACGTTACCGGTCGGCCGGCCTGGCAGGATGTCGCCCAAGGCCGTGCGATAGAGGCTGAGCTGCGAGGCGAAGTCGGGGCCTGCCGCCGTCAGCACCGCGCCGCCCCGTTCGATGTAGCGGACGATGTTTTCGAGATAGATGCCGGGCAGTACACCGCGGCGGCGATAGCGGTCGAAGATGATGAGATCGAATTCCTCGATCTTGACCTCGAACAGCTCGCGGATCGGAAACGCGATAAGCGACAGTTCGCGCACAGGCGTCGCGTCCTGTTTTTCCGGCGGCCGCAGGATCGTGAAATGGACGAGGTCGACCGACGGGTCGGCCTTCAGGAAATTGCGCCAGACCCGTTCTCCCGGATGGGGCTCGCCCGAGACGAGGAGTACGCGGAGGCGCTCGCGCACGCCGTTCACCTGGACGACGGCCTTATTGTTCGCTTGCGTGATCTCGCCGTTAAGCGGGGACGCTTCGATCTGCAGGATGTTGGCGCCAGCGTGCTCCAGAACGAGCGGCAGCTTCTGAACGACGCCTGGCCTGACGCTCAAAATCCGGTCCGGCTTGCCGTCCTGGCGAACCGTAATGCGCGCCGCGCCCCCTGCCGGAACGCCGAAATCGCGCACCTGCAATTCGATCTCGACGGTCTTGCCAACGAGCCCGAAACGCGGCGCGTTCTCGATCACCAGCCGCCGGTCGATCTCATCCTTGCGTCCGGTAATCAGCGTATGGACGGGGCCGGGAACCGGGGAGGCGGCACCCGGCTCGGGCGCGTCGTGTACCTGGCCGTCCGTAATCAGGAAGGTTGCACCGATTCGGTTGCGCGGCACATTGGCGAGCGCCTGCTGCAGCGAATCGAACAACCGCGTTCCGTCGACCGGCGCGGTCGTATTCTCCTGCGGCGCGCCCGCGCGAATGACGCGGACCTCGACGCCCCTGAGGCGATCGAGCTGTTCGGTCAGGTCCCGCAGCGCCTCAGCCGCCTGGGAGCCGCGGTTACCGATGCGTTGCGAGGCGGATTCGTCGACGACCACGGCGACGACATCGTCGTTTGGAAGGCGTTCCTGTTCCACCAGGACGGGGTTGGCCAGTGCGGCAAGCAGGACGGCGGCGGCGAGCAGACGCCAGCTCGTGCCGCGGGCGCGCCGCCAAAAACCGAAGGCGGACAGCAGCAGCGTCAGCGCGCCGAGTGCCGCCAGCACGGTCCAGGGAAACATCGGGGCAAAGGCGATCGACAGCATGTTACTGGCCCAGCCTCTCGATGATCGCCGGCACGTGCACCTGATCGGTCTTGTAGTTGCCGGTCAGCGCGTACATCACCCAGTTGACGCCGAAACGGTAGGCCATTTCGCGCTGTCGCTCGCCGCCCGGCACGGCTGCGGCCAGCGGCCGTCCGAGCCCGTCGACGGCCCAGGCACCGGCGAAATCGTTGGTCCCGATGATGACCGACGAGACGCCGTCATTATGACGGCCGCCGCGACGCTCGACCCACAGAGGCCCGCCGGTCCACCGGCCGGGGAAATCGTTCAGCAGGTAGAACGCCTTGGTGAGCACGTGATCCGGCGGCGTATGCGTCAGCGCGGGAACGTCCAGCCCCTCGAGCAGGCGGCGCAGATGGAAGCCGGCTTCGCCGACGCCCCCCGAAGCGTCCGACGAGAACCCGCCGCGTTCGCGCGTGTCGAACAGGATGGTGCCGCCGGTCTTGAGATACTGGTTCAGCTTTCCGCGCGCCTTCTCCGACAGCAGCGGCTGGCGCGGCGATACCGCCCAGTAGAGAAGAGGGAAGAAGGCGAGCTCGTCGACCTCGATATCGACGCCGATCGGATCGCCCGGCTCCACCGCCGTGCGTCGCCGTAACACGTCGCTCAGGCCCCGCAGGCCGGCGGCGGTCATGTCGTCGAGCGCTCGGTCGCCCGTCACCACGTAGGCAAGCCGCGTGCTGGTTGTTGCCGATAGGGCGCGCGCGTCGGGATCCGTCTGACTGTTCCGCATATTCTGCGCGTCCAGCGATGCCGGCATTCCCGCGGCGAAGAGCCCGGCCAGCACTGCGAGGGCGGCCGTCGCGCGGCCTCCGCCGCGAAGCCCGACAAGCCCGCGGAGGAAGAAACTGACGACAAGATCCAGGAGCGCCAGTATCAGCGCGCCCAGAAGAAGCCATGGTTTGAAATCCACCTGCGGTGCGGTGACGAAGCCGCTGCGAACGATGCCGGGCGGGAGTTCTCCCATCGGAGACAGCGCGGAAAGCGCAGCCGACATGTTCAGTGCGCGCCGGCCGTTCTCCAGTCCGTAATATCCCGGCGGCGTTGCCGGTTTCGGCCGGGCGTCCGCAAATTCGCGCGCCGGGATCGCCACCGTGTCCGAGGTCGGCGCGCCCAGGCGGCCGTACCCGTCCATCGTTCGGAGCGGCGGCAGCACCGCGGTCGAATCCGCGCTGACGACACCGGCGCTGAGACCCACAATGCGGCGCAACATGTCGACGAACAGAACGGACAGCGGAAGGTTCGACCAATCCGTATTCGCCGTCGTGTGGACGAGGACGATCCAGCCGCGGCCGCGTTTCTCGGCGGTCACGAGGGGCGTTCCGTCGGCCAGTCTCGCCCAGGTTTTCCGGTTCAGGTCGAGGCCCGGTTCCGCGAGCACCTGCCGGCTGATGCGGACGTCCGGCGTGATCTCCAGCCCGGAGAACGGACTCGATTCCTCGAATGGCAGCATTCGGGCCGGCTCCGCCCATGACATGGCGCCGCCCAGCTCGCGGCCGCCTCCGCGCAGCTGGACCGGGATCATCTCGTCGGTGCCGGAGGCGAGCTTCGGTCCCGCGAACCGAAGGACGACGCCGCCTTTTTCCATCCAGGCCTTAAGCGAGGCTATGTCGGATTCGAGCAGTTTTCCCACATCGGCGAGGACGACGACGGCCAGCTCGCGCCGGAAGAGGTCGGCGACGGTCCCGCGGCGGACTTCGGCGAACGGGCGGAGGGCGCGTTCCAGATAGTAGAGCGAGGAGAGGAGGGGCTGTTCGGCTTCCGACACGTCGCCCGAAACGAGGCCGACGGGTCGCCGCCGCCAGCGTTCGTCCATCAGAAAGACCTCGCCGGCATTGCGACCGTTCTCGATCTCGATCCTGGCGACGTCGTTCCGCAGTTCGCCCGGGAGGTCGAGTGTCGCCGTCGCTTCCGACGCGTTCGCATCGAAGGTCGCCGTCTCGCGCGCGACCAGCCTGCCGTCTTCGGAGACGGCGCGGACCTGTATAGTCTGTTCGCCGCCGCCCGGGACGCGAACGACGGGAACGCTGAACGAATCGCCTTCCGCCGACGGCGGCAGGATCAGACGTGCGCGGGCCGGCGCGGGCTGCTCGATCAGTGTGACGCCGCCGATCTGCTGCAGCCGGGACGCCAGCGGGCCGACGTCGGAATCGCCGATTCCGTCGGCGATCCAGACGATATTGGCGACGCCGTCGAAACGGACCGTCTCCAGCGCCTTCAACGCCTGGGCGCGGTCCGACGGCCAGGGTTTCGGCGCCAGCGCTGCAATCCGCTGGCGCGCTTCGGAGGCTCGCATCATCTTGCTGATCTGGATCGGTTCGCCGGGCGCGGACGGTGCGGTCGGCAGGATCAGGACGGCGCGGCTTTCCCGGTCGGCCTGATCGACGAGTTCCGCGATCTTCTGCTGGCGGACCTGCCAGTCGGCCGCGGCCGCCCATCCGTCGTCGACGACGACCACGAGCGGCCCCGATCCGTCGAGCTTCGCGGCCGGATTCAACAGGGGATGCGCCAGCGCGACGATCACCATTGCGGCCAGGATCATGCGCAGAAGGATCAGCCACCAAGGCGTGCGGTCGGGGGTTTCCTCGTTCGGACGCAAAGCGAGAATGAGCCTGATGGGCGGAAACGCCACAAGCCGCGGGGCGGGCGGCGTCGCGCGCAGCAGCCACCACAACACGGGCAGGGCGGCGAGTGCCGCCAGCAGCCACGGCGTCGTGAATGCGAGCCCGCCCAGTTCGAGCATCAGCTTCGCTCCGTTTCGGACATCAGCATATGCAGCATCAGCATCGTCGATTCCGCCGGGTGGTCCGTCCGGTGGACGGTGAATGTCCAGCCGCTCGAGCGGCAAATATCGGCGAGCGCGGCGCGGTGCGCGGCGAGCAGCGCCGTATATTCGTCGCGGACGGCCTCGACGCGGCCGATCAGGGCGTTGCCTTCCCCCTCCAGCCCCTCGAAGCGGGTGCGCCCGAAGAACGGCAGTATTTCCTCCGCCGGATCGTTGACCTGGACGATATGTCCCGTGATTCCCTGCGACGCGTAACCGCGCACGATGGGCGCGATCTCGTCCACCGGGCTCAGGAAATCGCCGACCATCAGGACGCGGCTGTGACGGCGAAGCTGATCCACCGGCGGGAGCCCGCTGCCGCCCGACGATTCATGCGTCAGTTCGGCTGCAAGCCGGGTGAGGACGGCGCGGCCGCGCGCCGGGCGTTCGCCGCTGCCGAGCCGCGATATCCGCTCGCCGCCGCGAATGAGAAGCGACGCGCTGGCAAGCGTGATGACCGCCGCACGTTCGGCCTTGGTCGGGAGTTCCGTGTCCGAATGCCAGTTCATCGACGGCGATCGGTCGGCCCACAGATAGACGTTCTGCGCGGCTTCCCATTCGTTCTCGCGGACGAATGCGGACTGGGTCTTCGCCGACTGGCGCCAGTCGATGCTCTGCACGGGATCGCCCACCTGGTACCGGCGGTACTGCCAGAAACTGTCCCCGGATCCGGCGCGCCGCCGTCCGTGTTCGCCCTGCGCGACGACCGTCGCCACGCGTTCCGCCTTGACCAGCAGGGGCGGCAGAACGGATGCGGCCTCTTCCGCCCGCTGTCTTATGCGGGCCGGGACCAGATCCGGGTTGACGGCGGGGCGGGGCGCTCTCACGCCAGCGGCGCACACAGACGCGCGATGACGTCGTCGACCGTGATGCCGTCCGCACGGGCGGAGAAGGTCAGCGCCATGCGGTGCCGCAGGACCGGCGGCGCCAGCGCGACGACGTCGTCGATCGACGGCGCGAACCGGCCGTTGAGAAGCGCACGGGCGCGTGTCGCCAGCATCAGAGCCTGACTGGCGCGCGGTCCGGGTCCCCACGAGAGGTGGTTGCGGATTTCGGGGTCGTCCGAGTCGTTCGGCCGGCCTGCGCGGACCAGCTTGAGGATCGCGTCCGCGACCGCGTCGCCGACGGGAACCGAGCGGACGAGCCGTTGCGCGGCCAGCAGGTCCTCTGCCGTCAGCACCTGCTCCGCACCGGCTTCGGCGACGCCGGTCGTCGCGATCAACATGCGCTTTTCCGATTCTTCGTCGGGGTACCCGACGTCGATCTGCAGCAGGAAGCGGTCCAGCTGGGCTTCGGGCAGCGGATAGGTGCCCTCCAACTCCAGCGGGTTCTGGGTGGCGAGCACGTGGAACGGCTTCGGAAGGTCGTGATCCTGGCCCGCGATGGAGACGCGGTACTCCTGCATTGCCTGAAGCAGGGCCGACTGGGTGCGCGGGCTCGCGCGGTTGATTTCGTCGGCCATCAGAAGCTGGCCGAAAATCGGCCCTTTGATGAACCGGAACGACCGGCGCCCCGTATCGTCTTCTTCCAGGACCTCCGAGCCCAGAATATCCGGCGGCATCAGGTCGGGCGTGAACTGCACGCGCCGGTCCTCGAGGCCGAGAACCTTGCCGAGCGAGCTGACGAGCCGCGTCTTGCCGAGACCCGGATAACCGACAAGGAGCGCGTGCCCGCCCGCCAGAATGGTGATAAGCGTTTGATCTATAACGTCATGTTGTCCGAAAATGACGCGGCCGATATTCTCTTTTACCGCGGCCATGCGCTGGCCGAGCGCCTCGATCTCCGACACGAGTCGTTCCGACGGTTCGCCCGCGCCGGATCGGGTATCTGCGGTTGACTGAATATCGGTCACAGGAAACCTCTGATTTGGGGTATTAAGCCGTATGACGACGGGCTCTTTGGGTAATCTTGAACGTGCCTTGGGACAAAGCAAGGGCAAAGGTGCGGATTCCGCGCCGGGTCCCGGCGGGCCCCAGATGTGCGGCGATATCGACATCCGCATCGCCCGAGACGGAACCTGGCACTACATGGGCTCGCCCATCGGCCGGATGCCGCTGGTCAAGCTGTTCGCGAGTGTGCTCCGGCGCGACGAATCCGGGGATTTCTGGCTGATCACGCCCGCCGAAATGTGCCGGATCCGGGTAGATGACGCACCGTTCGTCGCGGTGGACATGACCGTGGACGGCAGCGGCAGCGACCGCCGGGTGGAATTCCGCACCAATCTTGACGAAAACGTGATTGCCGGGCGCGATCATCCGATCCGGGTCGACATCGATCCTGACACGTCCGAACCGGCACCCTATATAAGGGTTCGTGACGGGCTGGAGGCGCTGATCTCGCGGGCCGTGTTCTATGATCTCGTCGAGATCGCGGAGGAGACGGAAATCGATGGCAAGGATGCGCTTGGCATCTGGAGCGACGGCGAATTTTTCGCTATCGGTACGATCTGATATGCCCGATGACATGATGCCGAGCCACGGTGAACGGATCCGAGCCGCTTTCGAAGGGCCCGGCATCGATCCGGCGCCGCTCGACGATGGCGACAATGGATTCGGTTGGCTGCCGCAGACTCCCGAGGTTCCGCCCCAGCGGATCGTCGATGCGGCGGTTCTCGTCCCCCTCGTCGAGCATGCCGGCGAACCCACGGTGCTGCTGACGCAGCGGACGAGCCATCTCAAGAGCCATGCCGGCCAGATTTCTTTCCCCGGCGGCAAGACGGAGCCGCACGACGCGTCGCCCGAGGATACGGCGTTGCGCGAGACGGAGGAGGAG
>JAYQUR010000053.1:0-14204 GCA_038148075.1 Alphaproteobacteria bacterium
CGGCGGCGACATCCGATACGATTCCTACATGGTCAAATATTTCGGCGATACGAAATCGTTCGAAGCCGCCGACAAGTGCATGCAGATTCACGGCGGGCTCGGCCTGACGACCGATCTTCCGATCGAGCGAATGTGGCGCGACCAGCGGAGCTTCGTGATCACCGAAGGCCCGACGGAAATCCTCAAGATGGCGCTGGCGCGTCATGTGCTCCGCGAATATGGCGGCTGAAGAGTTTAATCTTTCGGTGACATTTCAATGTTTTAGTGGGCGACTACTCCCAGAGCACGGGCCGTCGGAATCTCCGTTCCGCGCCCGATGCGGCGACATAAAACGGCGGCCGCCCAGGCCGCCGTTTTTTTTCGCTTTCTCGTCTGCCCGCTTTGACTCCCTTATGGGCTTCATCCATCATTTCGAGGGATTAACCAACCCGAATACGGGAAAGGGAGGGACGACAGATGGCGCAGCTCGAATGCGTTAAAGTGGAGAAGCGAGACGGTATTGCCTGGGTCTATATGAACCGACCCGAGAAGCGAAACGCGATGAGCCCGCAGCTGCATAACGAAATGCTGCAAACGCTCGAAGAGCTGGAAGTCGATCCTGACACGAAATGCGTGGTGATCGCCGGCGCCGGCGGCAACTTTTCCGCCGGCCAGGACCTCAAGATGTTCTTCCGGGAGAACGAGAACAACCCGATCGGGCGCAAGCGCTCGCAGCGCGCGGCGAACCGCTGGCGCTGGGAACTGCTCTACAATTACGACAAGCCGACGATCGCGATGGTCCAGGGTTACTGCGTCGGCGGTGCGTTCATGCAGCTTCTGGGGACCGATTTCGCGGTAGCCGCCGACAATGCGACCTTCTCCCTGTCGGAGGTCAACTGGGGCATCCTGCCCGGCGCGCTTGTCGCCAAGGTCGTTGCGGATGCGTTGCTGCCCCGCCACGCGATGTACTACGCGGCGCTGGGCGAGGCTTTCGACGGCAAGGAGGCGGAACGGATCGGGCTGATCAATTTCTCGGTGCCGGAAGACCAGCTCGAAGCCAAGGTGACGGAGCTTGCCGAGAAACTGATGGCGAAAAGCCCGCGGGTGCTGCGCGCAACGAAGCATGCCGTCCGTCAGGTCCGGACGATGGATTTCGACCAGTCCTACGACTACCTGGCGGAGAAGGGCCAGGCGATCCGCGTCGGCGACACGGAGGACTCCTACAACACGGGCCTTCGGCAGTTCCTCGACGAGAAGAGCTACAAGCCGACCTTCGAGCCCTTCAAGAAGGGCACGCAGATCGAAGACAAATCCGGAAAATAACGGCGCCGGTCCTCCGCCGCGCATCGCGGCGGGGGCGGCCCGGGGAAGACGGATCACGACCGAGTAGTAAGCCGCATATGTAGGGACGGAAATCCGCGTTCATTCTGTTCATTCGAGGGAGGGGAACTATGAAACGTGTTGCAACGGCCCTTGCCGCGGGCGTCGTCGCCTTCGGCATGCTTGCCGGGACGAGCGCCGACGCGCAGTTCTACAAGGACAAGCGCGTCACGATGCTGATCAATTACGGTGCCGGCGGCCCGACGGACATCGAGGGGCGCATCGTCGCCCGTCATTTGCCCAAACATATTCCCGGCAACCCGACGATCATCGTCAAAAACATGCCCGGCGGCGGCGGAATGATCGCCAGCAACAATCTCGGCGAAATCGCGAAGCCGGACGGCATGACGTTCGGTTTCTTCACCTGGAACGTGCTCGCCGGCATGATCGGAGACCCGGGTCTTCGCGTCGGTTACGACAAGTTCCGGTTCGTTGCCGGTATAGCCAACCCGGTGGTGCTCTATGCGCGAAAGGATACGCCGCCTGGCCTCGCCGGCGGTGACGACCTGATGAAGGCGAGCGGCTTCAAGGGGTGTTCGCTGAATGCGCGGAACACCAACACGATCCAGCAGGTCCTCGCGCTCGAGATGCTCGGCATCGCACACAAGCCGGTTCCCGGCTATCGCGGTCTCAAGGCGGTCGAGGCGGCCGTGCTCAAGGGCGAATGCCATGTCGCCAACAGCTCGCTTCCCGGCTGGAAAGGCTCCATCGGGCCGACGATGGGCAAGGACGTGGTGCCGGTCTTCCAGCTCGTCGCGCCCGACGAGACCGGCAAGATCAGCCGCGCCGAAGCGCTTTCCGACGTTCCGACGTTCGAGGAATATTACGCGAAGCATAAAGGGTCGGCTCCCTCGGGGCCCAAGTACGACGCTCTTCGCAAGATCGTCGATTCCTTCATGGCGATGTTCCGGACAGCGTTTGCGGCGCCGGGGGCGCCTGACGAATCGGTCGCCGCGCTGCGGACCGCATTCCAGTCCATGTGGAAGGACGAAGCCTTTCTCGCGGAGTACGAAAAGCGGGTGAAAAACCGGCCGTCGCTGATCGTCGGCGATGCCGGCGAAGAACGGATCGCAGGGTTGAGCAAGATCGACCCCAAGCTTGCGGCGTTGTTCAACGACTACATCGCGAAGCTGAGCAATTGATGCCGGCCGGGGCCGGGACGGCGGCGGCATCCCGCCGATCGTATCCGGCCCCGTCCGTTCAGCGAAAACCTTAAGAGCGTCCCCGGATGTTCGACGCCTTGCTGTCGGGATTCGTCCTGTTGTTCCAGTGGCCCGCGATCGGGTGTCTGGGCCTCGGGATCGCGCTCGGACTCTACTTCGGGGCGGTGCCGGGGCTTTCGGGTCTCGTCGGGATGGCGATCCTCCTGCCGTTCACCTTCGGCATGGAGCCCATTTCCGCGTTCGCGTTTCTGTTGGGGATGTACGCCGTCACCACGACCAGCGACACGATCGCATCGGTTCTGCTGGGAATACCCGGGACGGCGGCGAGCCAGGCGACGATCCTCGACGGGTATCCGATGGCGATGCGCGGCGAGGCCGCGCGGGCGCTCGGCGCCGCGTTCACCGTATCCGCCGTCGGCGGCGTGCTCGGCGCACTGGTGCTTGCCGCCTCGATCCCGCTGGTCCGCCCGCTGATCCTGTCTTTTGCGTCGCCCGAATATTTCATGCTCGGCGTGCTCGGACTGACGATGGTCGGCGCGCTGTCGAGCAGCTCGATACTGAAGGGCGTCGCCGCGGCGCTGTTCGGCCTTCTGCTGTCGACGATCGGCTATGCCGATCAGGTCGCCATTCCGCGCTACTTCTTCGGCGTCACCTATCTGCTCGACGGGCTGCCGCTGATCCCGCTGGTGCTCGGTCTTTTCGCCGTGCCGGCATTGTTCGACCTGTCGCGCCGCGGCACGTCGATCTCCCGCGTCCCGCAAGACGATGCCGCCGGCGGCGTTCTCCGCGGCGCGCGCGATGCACTCGTACACAAATGGCTCGTGCTGCGCAGTACGGTCATCGGCGTCTATATCGGCATGTTGCCCGGTCTGGGAGGCGCGATCGTCGACTGGGTCGCCTACGGGCATGCCGTGCAGAGCGCACGCGACAAGACGGGGTTCGGCTCGGGCGACGTGCGCGGCGTCATCGCGCCGGAAACCGCGAACAACGCCATGAAAGGAGGCGCACTGGTTCCCACCGTTGCCTTCGGGATTCCGGGCAGCGCCCCCATGGCGATCCTGCTCGGCGCCTTTCTGATCCAGGGCATGACGCCCGGTCCCGAGATGCTGACGGCGAAACTCGACGTCACCTTCTCGATGGTCGCGACCCTGATCGTCGCGAATGTCGTCGGCGCGCTCTTGCTCATGGTGTGGGCCAAACAGATCGCCCGGGCGACGTTCGTCAGCGGCCACCTGATCGTCCCCGCCGTGGTGCTCTTCGTTTTCATGGGCGCCTGGATGAGCGGCAACAATATCGGCGACTGGTATCTGCTGATCGCGATCGGCGCAGTGGGAATCGCGATGCAGTTTTCCGGCTGGCCGCGTCCGCCGCTGGTGCTGGGCTTCATACTCGGCCCGATCATGGAGAACGCGTTGTCGATCTCGCTGCGGTCCCACGACGGCTTCGGCTTTCTCGGCCGGCCGGTGACGCTGGTACTGCTCGTCGCGACGATCCTGATCGTCGGATACACCGTCTGGCGGCAGGTTCAGGAACGGCGCCGGTCCGCCGCAACCGGCGACGCGGTGAAAATAATGGGGGAAGGGGCATTCTCGGATCCGCGCGCCGCCGTCGTTACCGACGCCGTCCTGTTCGCGCTTCTCGCCGCTGCGATCTGGATCGCCACGGCCTGGCCGCGTTCCGTGGCGATGTTGCCGATGGTCGCTGCCGTTCCGGCTCTCGCGCTGACCGCATTCGCGCTTTGTCGCGACGTCGTCGCGCTCCGGCGCGGCGACCGGCCCGAGGCGGCGATCGGCGAGAGCGACGGGTGGAGCGCGGCGATTTTCTTCCTGCTGTGGATCGCCGCCATCGTCGTGGCGACGCTGGTGGCCGGTCAGCTCGTTGCCCTGCCGTTGATGATGGCGGCGTATCTGCTGCTCCGCGGCGGTCACGGCTGGAAAGTCGCGCTCGGTTACGCGGTCGCCGGCTGGCTGTTCCTGTACGTCATGTTCGACCGGATCATTGCAGTCGTCTGGTACCCGTCGCTTCTGTTCGATTGACCGGCGCGGGCTGCCGGCGGAGTTACTGCGTCTTGCCGCGTCCCTCGATGGGCCACACGTCGACGACCTCGTCGCCCCTGACGACGATATACCGGTCGTAGAGATTGACGGTGGTGTCGCAGTGGCTCGGTACCAGTTTCAGCTTGTCGCCGACGTGCCACGAAACGGCACTGCCGTCCGCGGCGCGCAGAATGCCGTGCTCGTCGCCGCCATATTCGAAAACATGGCCGTCCCGGTCCGCGACCGCGGGCGGGCCGTGGTCGCTGCTGGCCGATTTCAGGCCCGCGTCGCAGATCGCACGGTCTGTCGTCGGCGTGCTGACGACCGCCGTCAGGATATGGAGCGACTGCTCGAACGGCGGCGCGTTGGCCCCCGGCCAGCCGACGCCGCCATAGCGCGAATCCATGAAGACGTACGATCCCGTCTGAAGTTCCGTCAGCGTGTCGCGCGCCATGTCGAACGGCGAGGTGCCGGTGCCGCCGCCGGTTTTTAACGCGACCGGAACCCCGGCGGCCTCCACCGCCGCGACGAACGCGTCGAGCCGGTCGAGGCCTGCGCCGGTCTCGGCTTCGCGCTCCGCGGCGTCTGTCACCATCTGGATCTTGCCCTGATAGCCCTGGATGCCGCCGAACCGCAGCCAGGCGTTATCCTGAATCCGCTTTGCCAACGCCGCCGCCTCGTCGGGCGTCTGCACGCCGCACCGGCCCTGGCCGACATCGACTTCCACCAGCACGTCGAGCGGCCGGCCTGCCGTCTGGGCCATGTTGCCGAGCGCATCGACGTTCGCCGCATTGTCCGCGACGACGGCGACAGGCACCTGGTTCGCGAGATGGAGCAGGCGGCCGATCTTGCTGTCGCCGACGACCGGCGTGGTGATCAGGATATTGCCGATGCCTGCCGCGCCCATCACTTCCGCCTCGCCCAGTTTGGCGCAGCACACGCCGACGGCGCCGGCCTCGAGCTGCATCCGGGCGATAACGGATGATTTGTGCGTCTTCGAATGCGGCCGGTAGGTCACGCCCGCCGCCGCCGTCATCTCCTGCATGCGTGCGATGTTGCGGCCGAGCGCCTTGGCGTCGACCAGCAGGACCGGCGTATCCAGCTCCGATATCTTCATGTCGCGGCGCGGTCGTAGACGATCTTCCCGCCGACGATCGTCGTCTCGGCGACGATATCCTTGATGTCTTCTTCGGCGCAGGTCAGCGGATCGGTAGACAGGATCGCCATGTCGGCGAGCTTGCCGTCTTCGATCGAGCCCTTCTCGTCCTCCTCGAACGTCAGGTAGGCTCCGCCCATGGTCGCGCAGCGCAGCGCCTCCTCGCGCGTGATCGCCTGATCGGGCGCGATGCGGTCCTCGGAGAACATGTTCCAGCGCGAGACCGTGTGCCAGACGGGGTAGAACAGCGTCGTCGGCACGTTGTCTGTGGCGAGCCCGATATTGACGCCCGCGTCCAGCAGCCGGCGCAACGGCGCGATGTCGTTCAGCCGTTCCGGTCCGAGTTCCTCGCGCAGGATGTGGCCGTGCTTGTAGATGTAACGGTTGGTATGCGTCGTCATGACGACGCCGAGGTCGGCGGCGTGCCTGATCTGGTCCTCGTTCATCACGTCGAGGTGGCCGATGCACCAGCGCTTGTCGGTTATCGGCACCTCCCGGTTCACCTGCTCGAACGCGTCTAGGAACTTGGGGCCGATCACGGCGAGACGGATGTCGTTGCGCGCGGCCTCGACCATGAACTCCACCAGCCGGTTCTGCGGGATGCCGTAATCGTAGTTGAAGCCCGACCAGCCGGTATAGGGCGCGGCGGTGGCCCGGAACGCCGCGTCGACGTCGACGGCGGCGTCGGCATACATACCGCCGACGCGGAGCCAGTTGTCGCCGAGCCCGCGTCGGCCGAGCCACGCGGTCCAGTTCTCTAGCACGGTCGCGTATTCGATGCCCTGCGCGCCGCCCCAGGCCGGGCTGAAGACGAGATGTGCGCGCACGGTGGCGTCGCCGGCCGCGTTGACTGCCTGGTAGGCGGCGATCAGCTCCTGCGCCGCGCCGTGCTCCTCGAACACGCTGGTCGTGCCGGTCGAATTGTAGATCCGCATCGCGCGCTTGAGGCCTTCGACGCGGTCGTCGGCGGTGAAGCGGGGGGCCGTCTTGAAATAGCCGAGCTCGGCGACCGGCATGAAGGTCTTCTCGCGGATCAGCCCGGTCAGCTCGCCCGCGTCGTCCTTCTCGAAGACGACCGTGTCGGTCGGCGGCCGCGTGTCCTTCGCGATGCCGGCGAGCTCGAGGGCGCGCGTGTTGGCGACCGATTCGAGCGGAATCTGGTGGCGCCAGAAGCCCCAGATCGGTCGGATATAGACGGGATTGTCCGGCGCGGCCTCGTCGAGCTCATGACGGGTCGGGAAGCGGCCTTCCTTCAGGCAGCCGGGGACGTTCCAGTAATAGGGCGGATCGCCCACCGGCATGGTGACGATCCACTCCCCCGGCGCCGCGTCCTTCGCAAGCGCCTCGATGCGGTCGAGCACGTCGCGCACGGATTTGCAGCCTTCGAGCGACGGGAAGACGTCCTTCAGCCCCTCGCGGTCCATGTGCGCATGGCCGTCGAACAGGCCGGGAATGACGGCCCTGCCGCCCGCGTCGATGGTTCGCGTGTCGGGGCCCGCCAGCGCGCCGACGTTAGCGGCCGATCCGACGGCGACGATCCGTTCGCCCCGGCAGGCGACCGCCTCGGCGATGCGGTTCGAGCCGTCGACCGTGACGATCTTGCCGTTGGTGACGATCAGGTCGGCGTGGAGGTCGGGCATGATGCTGTCTTTACCTGCCCACCGCCGACGCTTCGCGCCGGGTGTCCGCCGCGCCGGTCAGCACGCCGTTGTCGAGGATCTCGATGGTCTTGGCGGAGCCGAAATAGGATGCGCCCGATCCGTGCTTCACCGTGTGGCCGCGGCGGGCGAGCTCGTTGGCGATCTCCTCGGAATAGCCGTCCTCCAGCATGAAGCTCCCGTCGAGGCCGACCGACCAGCGCGGATATTCGATGGCGCTGGTCAGTTCCATGCCGCGGTCGACGAGGTTGGACAGCACCTGCACCATCGACAGGGTCTGGCCAGGCCCGCCCGGCGTCGTCATCAGGTATTTGGGCTTTCCGTCCTTGAGCACCATGACCGGGTTCAGCGTATGCGAGGGGCGCTTGCGCGGCGCGACGTTGCGCGGATCGCTCGGGTCGACGCGGAAGCCCGTCATCCGGTTGTTCATCAGGATGCCGGTGCCCGGATCCATGAAGGCGCTGCCGAACACGTGGAAGACGGACTGCACCACCGACATCGCATTGCCCTCGCCGTCGGCGATGACGATGCAGGACGTCCCGCCCTTGTTCTCGAACGTCTTGGGGTCGGTGCCGTTGACGACGCAGTCCTGCAACTGGGCCGTCGTCTCGGCGCCCAGCAGCCGGTCGACCGGGATGTCGACGACGCGCGGGTCCGAGATATAGGGCTGGCCCAGCGTGAACGCGCCCTGCATGGCGCGGATCAGGTAGTCGAGCCGGTCGGTGTCGTTGTCGGCGAGCTGTTCCGGTTTCAGCGCCGACAGGCCGTTGAGCTGCAGCAGCATCAGCATGCCGTACGAATTCGGCGGCATGACCTGAACCGTATGCCCGCGATAGTCGGTCGACAGCGGCTCGATCCATTCGGGCTCGTAGCCCTCGAACTGCTCCGGCCCGAGGAGCCCGCCGTTGGCGCGCGCGTATTCGCCGATGGATTTCGCGATGTCGCCCTCGTAGTAGGCGGCGCTCCTGCCGTCCCTGATCTTGCGCAGCGTTTCGGCGAGCGCCGGCTGGCGCAGGATGTCGCCGGCATGCATCCGGTTGCCCGCCGCGTCGAAATAGAGCGCGCGGCAGGCGGGATCGGCCATCACGTCGTCGCGGAACAGGTCGAGCCCTGCGGTCATCACGCGCGAGGCGGGGTGCGCCTCCGCCGCGTCGATGGCGTCGTCGAACAGTTCGTTCCACGGCAGCCTGCCGTATTTCTCGTGCAGCCGTTCCCAGCCGCGCACCATGCCGGGCACGGAGACCGCGTTCGGCCCGCGGTCGGGGATGCCGTCCTTGTAGTATTCGTCGGTCGCGCCGTCCGGCGCGTGGCCGGTGGCGTTGAGGCCGATTGTCCTGCCCGCCTTGGCGTCGTGATAGAGGAAGAACGCGTCGCCGCCGATCGAGGTCGCCTGCTGGAGGACGACCGACAGCGTCGCCGAGGTCGAGATCATCGCATCAACGAGCGAGCCGCCGCGGTCGAGGGTGCGCAGCCCCGCCGTCGAGGCCAGCGAATGGCCGGACACCACCATTCCCCTGGTGCCGTATACGGGGGTGCGCGCCAGCCGCACGCCGGCAAAAACATCGGTCGCCATTCTGAACTCTCCCAGTTGATCGGGAGAATGTCCGAAACGGGGGGCTGGGAGTCAATGCGGGCGTCCGCCGGGACGGGGCAAGATTGTTCTGCGCTCCCGCCCCGATTTCCGCTACGAATAGCCACGGGATGAAAAACAACAGGCGAGGAAATGCGGGATGGCGTTCAGTCAGCGGATCAAGGACCTGATCTTCAACGCGCACAAGGACCACTGCGTCTGCATGCTGGGCACGATCGGCCCCGACGGGCCGAATATCAGCCCAAAGGGCAGTATGATCGTCCTCGACGACGATCACCTGGCCTATTGGGAGCGGGCGAAGAAGTTGGCGCTCGACAATCTCCGCGCCAACCCGAAGGTCGTGGTGATGTACTCCAACAAGGCGATCTACGAGAGCGGCGAGTTCGAGCGTCCCGGCGGCATCCTGCGGTTCTACGGAACCGCCGAGATCCACGAGCGCGGCGAATTCCGCGATCGCATTCGCACCATGCTGCAGGAGCGCGAGATCGACCACGAGGGTGCCGAGGAAGGCTACGCCGTGGTCATCAAGCTCGACCGCGCCGCAAACCTGCGGGGCGTTCGGATCAACTGAGTCCGGGCGGCAGGGCGGTCGACCCGGTATGCCGTTGCGTGCGTCGCCGCTCTTCGCGTGAGCCTCTTTTTGCGTGTAAAGAAACTTTACGACTTCGGCTGCGGCGACCGGCGCCGAGGCGGAGTTTCGGCTGAAACAAGCCGTTTTTCCGGATTGGCACGAAACTTGCGTTTTAGTCTCCAACGCTGGCGGCATGGCCGGCCGAACGGGAAAAGGCGGAGAGGAAAATGCGGAAATTCGGATCGGTTTTGCGGACAACCGCGGCGGCGCTCCTGGCGTCCGGCCTTCTCGCGTTCTCGCACGGCGCCCCCGCCTCGGCGGCGGCCCTGCTGTACACCGACTTTTCCAACCTGACCGGCCTGCAGCTCAACGGCGTCACGTCGACGATCCATGCCTGCACCGGCGGCGTGGGCTCGACCTGCAGCGCCGTCAACGACCTGCACGGCCACAACGTCCTGCGCCTGACCAACAACACGAGCCAGGCCGGCAGCGCGTTTTCGACGACCGCCATCTCGCTCGACCAGAACGCCTCGTTCAGCACGTCGTTCCAGTTCCACTTCACCGACCAGCAGAACGGCGGCGCCGACGGCATCGTCTTCGTCGTGCAGACCGTTTCCAACACCGCCGGCGGGTCGGGCGGCGGCATCGGATACGCAGGGCTGACCAACAGCGTCGGCATCGAATTCGACAATTGGAACAACGGTGGCGGCGACGGCCACAGCGACAACCATGTCGGCATCAACCTCGGCGGCAGCGTCAGTTCCGTCGCACTGAACACCAGCCCCGGTTTCACGCTGGACAGCGGCGATCTGATCACGGCCTGGGTCGATTACGACGGCACCACCGACACGCTTGAGGTTCGCGCCAACACGACCGGCACGCGGCCCACGACGGCACTGCTCTCCTACAACGTCGATCTCGTCGCCGAGCTCGGCTCGACCGATGCCTTCGTCGGCTTTACCTCCGGAACGGGGTCCGCCGGCGCGGACCACGACATCGTCTCCTGGCAGTTCAATAGCGAGTTCAACCCGATCGACACGATCGGCGTGCCCGAACCGGGCATGCTCGCCATCTTCGGCATCGGCCTTCTCGGTCTCGGGCTGATGCGCCGCCGCGTCGTCTGAACGAATTCCGATAATTTCGACGAAACGGCGGTCCATGGCGGGCCGCCGTTTTCGTTCGGGCTGTTGACGCGCCGTGGGACACGCCGGACTATTCCCCGACCAAAACAAAAGGGAAGGGGAGACGCCATGACCGCGCACGACGTCCATATCGTCGGCAGCGTGCCGCTGCCGGATGCCGAGACCGTCTTTCGCACGCTGGGCGAGACGCTCGGGCCGTACGTGAAGCGCCTGCCCGACGGCGAAACCGGCGAGCGGCTGCGCTGGATCTTCTTCCTCGAGAAGGTGTTTTCCGAAAACTCCGCGTTCGAGCGCGTCGACGACCGGTTCTTCCTGCACGAGACCGCCGTGCCGATGCAGCGCTACCGGATCAGGGACGGCGTGAACCCCGGCGACATCGAACTCGGCAACCTGCTCTATGCCGATCATGCGCTCGCCTCGTGGGAAATCTTCAAGCGCCTCAAGGACGAAGGCGCGGTGCCCGCCAACTGCCGTTTCCAGGTCGATTTCGCGCCCGGCCATTCGCCGATCCGCGGTTTCGTCGCCGACGCGGACCAGCCGGTGATCGAGCCGCTGTTCGACGAGGGTCTCAAGCGCGAAATCGACCGCATCGCCGCCGCCATCCCCAACGACCAGCTCGCGATGCAGTTCGATACCGCGTCCGCCGTCTTCTTCCACCTGGAGCGCGGCGAGCCGACGCGCTACGGCGCGACCAGGGAGGAGATGCGCGAGACCTTCGCCGCCCAGCTCGTCAATCTCGGCGACCACGTGCCGGCCGATATCGAGCTGCTGCTGCATCTCTGCTACGGCGACAACAACCACAAGCATTCGATCGAGCCGACCGACATGGAAGACATGGTCGCGGTCTCCAACATCGTGTCCGCGAACATTGCGCGCACGATCGAGCTGATCCACATGCCGGTCCCGCGCGGCCGCGCCGACGACGCCTATTTCGCGCCGCTGAAGGATTTGAAGCTGCGCCCCGAGACCAAGATCAGCCTCGGCCTCGTCCACTACACCGACGGCGTCGACGGCACGCGGCGGCGCATCGCGACCGCCCAGAAGTATCTGGACGATTTCGCCATCGCGACCGAGTGCGGCTTCGGCCGCCGCGACCCGGCGACCCTGCCGGAGTTACTGCGGATTCATGCTGAGGTGGCGGCGGGGTAGCGCCTAGCCCCCCAACCGCGTCTCCACCAGCGTCGCCCAGTAGCTCGCGCCGAGCGGCAGGATCTCGTCGTTGAAGTCGTAGTGCGGGTTGTGGAGCATGCAGCCGCCCTCGCGCGGGCCGTTGCCGATCCACATGTAGGCGCCCGGCTTCTCGTTGAGCATGAAGGCGAAGTCCTCGGCGCCCATCATCGGGTCCTTGTCGAGATGGACGTTGGCCTCGCCCGCGACCTTCCGCGCGACGGCGGCGGTGACGTCGGTCTCCGAGGCGTCGTTGATCGTCGGCGGGTAGCGGCGCTCGTAGCGGATTTCGGGCGTCACGGCGAAGGCGGCGCAGATGCCCTCCGTGATACGGCTGATTTCCGACTCGATGTGGTCCTGCGTCTCAGGCGTGAAGGCGCGCGCGGTGCCGCGGATGACGACTTCCTCGGGTATGACGTTCCACGTGTCGCCGGCGTGCATCTGGGTGACGGTGACGACGGCCGCGTCGAACGGGTTGACGCTGCGGCTGACGATCGACTGGAGCGCGGAGACCAGCTGGGCGCCGGCGACCACTGCGTCGCGGCCGAGATGCGGCGTCGCGGCGTGGGTGCCGTTGCCGGTGAGCGTGAGCTCGAAGATGTCGAACGAGGCCATGATCGGCCCGGGACGGATGGCGAACTCGCCCGCCGGGATGCCCGGCATGTTGTGGAGGCCGTAGACCGACTCGACCGGGAACTTCTCGAACAGCCCGTCCTCGATCATCACGCGTCCGCCGCCCTCGTTCTCCTCGGCCGGCTGGAAGATGAAATGGACGGTTCCGGCGAAGTTCTTCGTCTCGGCGAGATACTTGGCGGCGCCGAGCAGCATCGTCGTATGCCCGTCATGGCCGCAGGCGTGCATCTTGCCCTGGTTGGTGGAGACGTAGTCGACCTCGTTCTTCTCGAAGATGTCGAGCGCGTCCATGTCCGCGCGGAGTGCGATCGCCGGGCCGGGACCCTTGTCGCCCTCCAGCGTGCCGACGACGCCGGTCCTGGCTAGGCCGTGATGGACCTTGATGCCGAAATCGTGGAGCCTGAGCGCAACGTAATCCGACGTCTGGTGCTCCTCGAATGCGGTCTCGGGATGGGCGTGGATATGACGCCGCCACCCGGTCATTTCGTCCTGGAATTCGGCGATGCGGTTGATGATCGGCATGGTCGGCGGCCTCCGTCTATGATGCTATTTCTATAACATAGGACGTTGCTCGATGCGCATGGCACCGCCGTTTGCCAACGCCGCATCCTTGTTTTACATATGTGTAAAATTCTATCCGTGCTCTATCAAGGCAGCCGTCATGACCGATGAATATGCAGATATCCGGGAACAGGTTCAGAAGCTCTGCGCCCAGTATCCCGGCGAATACTGGCGCAAGCTCGACGCCGAGCGCGCCTATCCCACCGAGTTCGTCCGGGCGTTGACCGAGGCGGGCTATCTCTCGGTCCTGATCCCCGAGGAATACGGCGGCTCCGGCCTCGGCATCACGGCGGCGTCCGTGATCATGGAGGAGATCCAGAAATCCGGCTGCAACGGCGGCGCGTGCCACGCCCAGATGTACACGATGGGCACCGTGCTGCGGCACGGCACCGAGCAGCAGAAGCAGGAATATCTGCCGAAGATCGCGACCGGCGAGCTGCGGATGCAGGCCTTCGGGGTGACGGAGCCGACGAGCGGCACCGATACGCTCAGCCTGCGGACGACGGCGGTGAAGGACGGCAATGCCGGCTATATCGTCAACGGCCAGAAGATCTGGACGTCGCGCGCCGAGCATTCGGATCTCATGCTGCTGCTCGCACGCACGACGCCGAAGGACCAGGTCGAGAAGCGCACCGACGGGCTCTCGGTCTTCATCGTCGACATGCGCGAGGCGCTCGGCAACGGGCTCGACATCAAGCCGATCCGCACGATGATCAACCATGCGACGACGGAAATCTTCTTCGACGATTTGAAGATCCCGGCGGACTCGCTGGTCGGCGAGGAGGGCAAGGGTTTCCGCTACATCCTCGACGGCATGAACGCGGAGCGCATCCTGATTGCCTCCGAATGTATCGGCGACGCGCGCTGGTTCATCCAGAAGGCGACCGACTACGCCAACGACCGCAACGTGTTCGGCCGCGCGATCGGCCAGAACCAGGGCATCCAGTTCCCGATCGCCGAGGCCTACATGCAGACCGAGGCGGCAGCCCTGATGGTCGCCGAGGCGGCGCGCAAGTTTGAGGCAGGCGAGCCGTGCGGCGCGGAAGCGAACATGGCGAAGTACCTCGCCTCGGAGGCGTCGTGGAAGGCGGCCGACATGTGCATGCAGACCCACGGCGGCTTCGGCTTCGCCGAGGAATACGACGTCGAGCGCAAGTTCCGCGAGAC
>JAYQUR010000054.1:0-14183 GCA_038148075.1 Alphaproteobacteria bacterium
CATGTTGCGGATGCCCGTGTCGGGATCCTTGATGATCGCCATGCCCGACGCGATGAACGGACCGGGGTCGAGCTCGGACGTCCAGGCGGCGGGAACGGCAGTGAGATCGACGTCGTCGCCGATCAGGACGACTTCCTTCACCGGCGCCTGCTCGCGCGGACTCTCGACCGGGTCGACGGGCGCGCGCACGCGGCTGTTGAACGCCTCGATCACCTCGTTCTCTTCGACGCCGAGGCCGATCGCCCATTTGCGCCGGTCGGTGATGATCTGGTTGCAGACGCGCCAGCCGGGAAAACCGGTCAGATTGTCGAACAGCGACGCCTTGCCGAGCCGGTCGTATGTCTTCCAGCCGATGGCGGTCAGGTTCTCGTGCGGGTCCACTTCCTTTGCGAAGCGGACGAGTTCGCCCTGCTGTTCGAGGTTGGCGAGGTAGGTTCTGATCGACTGGTCCATTGGGTAACTACTCAGCTTTCAAACATGTCGGGTCGGTCGGCCCGCAACCCGGCCGCGGCGAACCCCAGATTGGCAATGGCCATGGCGGCAAGGTCTTTGTAGCCGATTTTTCGGCCGAGCCGTCCGTCCGGTCGAATTTCGTTAATGCCGTAACCGGCGGCGGTCATGATCTCCATCGCTTCTCTCGCGCCGTCGGCGGACGCCCTATCGAGGCCGTCGTCGCCGATCATCAATTCGATCATCATAAGCCGCGGCGGCATTTCGGAAAGGATGCGCGTCATTCCTTTCAGGGCGTCGAGTTCCGCGCCTTCGATGTCCATTTTCATCGCGTCGATACGGGTCACTCCCGCGCGGCGGACATAGGCGTCGAGCGACAGGCCCGCGATCTCGGCGCCGGCGGCCGTATCGACCCACTCGTGTTCCATGATCGAGGCCGAGCCGGTGTTGGCCTGGCTGCGCGACGGATAGATCTTGAGAGATGCGCCGTCTGCGGCAACGACTGCGGCATGGTTGACGGTCACGCGAGCGCCGAGGCGGTTCTCCGACACGCTGCGGCGCAGGTGCTCGACGATCCAGGGCTGGGCGTCGAACGCGTGTATCGTTCCGTCCGGCGCGGTCAGCGCCGCGGCCGTCATCGAATAGAACCCCAGATGGCTGCCGACGTCGAAGAAGACGTCGCCGGGGCGCAGGAAACGGGCGAACATCGCATAGATGCGTTCTTCCTCGTTGCCCATCAGGCCGCCGACGAGGCTGAGGCTCGCCCCTTCGCGGGAACGCGGGACGCTCAGTTTCAGGCCGTCGCGCAGCCGCGCGAAAACCGGCGGGCCATCCCCGCGGTGACGATAGAGCGCCTCGGCGAGCGTGCCCCGGCCCGGAAGCGAGGCGGGAAACCGGTGTCTAAGGGCCAGGAACGGCCCTTCGCCTGTCAGTTTCATCGCGGCCGCCGCGACGCCTGCCGCCACTGTCTTGACGTTCAACGGACTTTCCTCGGAGGTGATGCCATCCGACTTCGGGATTTCGTTTGTGCGTGCCGCTCGATGCATTCCGCGCGGTGGCGCGATCATGGCATAATCGGGTCGTCAGAGCCACGAGGGGGAGAGCGCCGTGCCCGACACAATCATCCGCAAGATCGTTACCGTCGTCGAGGAAACCCTTACCGAAATAGGCCAGCCCGTCGATCCGCCGACGCGGCAATGCGCCGCCGTTGCCGTGATCAAGAACCCTTATGCCGGGCGATATTCAGAGGACCTGTCGGAGCTGGAAGCGGCGGGCGCGCTGCTCGGCGACCTGCTCGGCCGCCGGGCGATGGATGCGCTCGGAATCGGCCCGGAGCAGGTGGAGAGCTTCGGCAAGGCGGCGATTATCGGCGAGGACGGCGAGAAGGAGCACGGTGCGGCGGTGATGCACCCGACCATGGGCAAGCCGCTGCGCGCTGCAGTCGGGCCGGCGCCGTCGATCATCCCGTCGGCCAAGAAGATCGGCGGACCCGGTACGGCCATCGACTGCCCGCTGCACCACAAGGAAGACATCTGGACCTTCTCGCACTTCGACGCGATGGAGGTATCGCTGCCCGACGCGCCGCGCGCGGACGAGATCGTCGTGGTCATCGCGATCACGGATTCGGGTCGGCCGCTGCACCGTGTCGGCGAGGGGAAAAGTTCGGCGGACGTCGGGGCGGACTAGGCGTCGCCCGCCCCGGCGTCTTCGCGATCAGGAGGTCGGCCTGTCGACCCGGCCGTTTTTGTCGTATCCCGCGAGGGCCGACTCTACGAGCGACTTCGATTTCGCGAAGTCGTATTCGCGATACAGGTGCGATTTCACGATGAACGGCGCGCCCGCATAGAATTTCTCGTAGCTCGTGTGGCGCGAGCCGAACTCCGATCCGACGCAGTCCCACGCCAGCTTCATGAACTTCACGCGTTCCTCCGCGGGCATTTCCGGCGACTGAATGTACTTGCGGATCACGGCGCTCATGGTCGGGTTGTCGAAATCGCGCACGCTCGACGGCAGCTGAATGAACCCGCCGCCGGCCAGCTCCCGGATGATGTCCAGGAATTCGGGATACATGCGGGACTGCTGCGCCATCGCCGCGTAGGTGATCTGCTTGTTCGGTACATAGACGCCATTGACGTTGGGCGTGGCCTTCGCAATCTGGGCGTCCAGCAAGCCTTCGTATGTTGCCGCGTGCAGCGCCAGATCGCCGATAAGGCTCTGGACCGGGGGCAGGCCGCCGACGCCGTTCATCTCGGCGATTTTCTGGGCGAGCCCCACCATGAAACGGAGTTTCGTGACAAAGCGGGTCTGTGCCTGGTTGTTTCCGAGGACATGGGCCGGCCCTTCGAACCATTGCGCGCGGGCGACATCTATATCCTTGTAAACGAACACGTTTTTCCACGGCACGAACACGTCTTCGTAGACCAGGAGACTGTCGGTTTCGTCGAAGCGGCTCGCCATCGGGTAGTCGAACATGGAATTGGCGGCGTCGGCGTACGACCGGCGCGAGAAGATCTGCACGCCGTCAGCCCAGACCGGTATCGCGACGGAAATGGCGTAGTTCTCGTCGCCGGGCCGCATCGGCGTGATCGTCGAAAGCTGTACGAAATCCGAATACACGGTACCGGTGCCGAGCATCTGGGCGCCGCGGATGACGATGCCGTCGTCGCGTTCCTCGACCACGCCGGCATAGCTGTCGGGCGGGTTCTGCTGATGGGCCGGCTTGGAGCGATCGATCTGCGGGGGAACGATCGTGTAGGTGATGTAGGCGTCGTTGTCCCTGAGGAACTCGTAAAACCGGACGGCGTTGTCGGCGAGATCCTGCCGGCCGTTCTTTGCGAGCACCTGGGGCTCCGCGGCAAAGCCGACGAAGAATGTCGCCACATGGTCGGGCGAACGGCCCATATAGCCGAATGTTTCCTCCGAGAGACGCTCGATCGCGCCGCGCCGCGCTTCGAGATCCGCGACGGAGTAGGGCATCTGCCAGATACGGCTGGCCGGGTTCCCCGATGTCGGCGATTCGTAGGTCATCAGGTCCGCGTTCGCCGGATCGGATGCGACGTCGAACAGTCGTGCGATCGTCCGGGCGCCTTCCGCGAACGCGGGATGCGTCGTGACGTCTTCCACGAGCTCGCCGTCGTAGAAGACCTTTCGGCCATCGTTCCGAATGCTTTCCAGGAACTCTGCGCCTGTCCGCATGCGGCCGCTGAATCTGCCATCGTTGTTGTAGTCGGTCATGTCGATTTCTCCTGCTGTGTCTGTCCGTGTTCAGGGTGGTGCTGTCGTTGGGAGATTAATAACATTACTAAACTACATGAGTCAACTAACGTATTTGACAAAAGTTAATGCCTTGTGGTTTTGTTCGCGGGAGGAAAACGATGACCGACGACGCGCACACGCAACGAGACCGGAAAACGCACGATTATTTTCGCAATGTCGCTGACGCCCGCTACGTATTGCGTCGCGTGTTCCGGATCGCCGAGGAACAGGCGCGCCAGCAGGGAATCGACCCGTTGAAGCATCAGGCGCTGATCCAGATATTCGGCAGCGACCGCTCCTGCCTTCGCGTGAGCGAGCTGGCAGAGAGGCTGGATATCTCCCCGGCGTTTACGTCGAACCTGGTGCGCGAGCTGGTCGACGACGGGTTCGCGACACGGCTTCCCGACCCGTCGGACCAGCGGGCAATCCTCGTTTCGACCACCGACAAGGCCATGGACGCATTGAAGGAAATCGACGCCGCCGTCGAATTTCACGTCGGGTATTTCGCGGCCCAGATCCCCGAGGAAGCCCGCCGGAGGGCGATGGAGACGCTGAAGCTCTATGTCGGGTTCGCCTGAGGCGATCCGCGAACCGGCAACCTGTCCGGTCAGTCGCGTATTTCGACGATCCGGTCGGGCGATGCATGAATTCCGTAGGTTACGAGCGGCGTCTCGCCGGTCGCCCGGAATCCGTGCGCGAGGCCTGCGGGGAAGACGATCGTCATCCCCGGCCCGAGAGCCACGGTCCCGGCGCGGCCCTCGATCCACGCTTCGCCGGCGCCCTCAAGGACAGTAAGCACTTCCTCGTACGGGTGGGCATGGTTGGGCGTGGCATAGCCCGGCGGCGACGTCTGGATCCCGCAGCGGACGGGCGTCGAGCCCGCGTCGTCGCCGACGACGGTGCGGTAGGTCGCGCCGCCGGGAAACTCTTCGAGCGGCACGTCGGCGTGACGGACGATTTTCGCCTCTCCGGTCATCGTTTCTCTCCGAGCCCGCCGAGCCGAACGAGCAGAACCGCGCCGTCGTCCGACCATATCCGGTGGCCGGAGCCGGGCGGGCTCCGCGTCCAGGTGCCGGCGGGGTAGACGCCGTCGTCGTCGGCGAATTCCCCGTCGATCACAAAAACCTCTTCGCCGCCCGGATGGGTATGGGGCTGGCTCCGCGCGCCGGGATCGAGCTTGAGCAGCATCGTCCACTCTTTGTAGCCGCCCTGACGGTAGAGCGGTTTCTGCCAGATCGTGCCTTCGGCGCGTTCCTGCCAGTCGAGCGCGTTGGTATCCATCTGTACCTGCATGCGGCCTTCGCCGGCGTACTGGCGGAGTTTCACGAACAGGGTGCAGCCGTCCCTGGAGAACGGTGCGTGCGACGTGCCGTCGGGGTTGAGGAGATAGCTGCCGGGGGGATAGTCGCCGTGCTCGTCGGAGAAAGTGCCGTCGAGCACGAAGATCTCCTCGCCGCCCGGATGGCTGTGGGAGGGGAACGAACTGCCCGCGTCGTAGCGGACGACAGAGGTGACGATACCCGCCTCGGCCGGGCCGTCGAGATAGAGCCGCTTGCGCCAGACCGTGGGCGACGGGCTCGCCTGCCAATCCATGTCGGCGGTGTGCACGACGACGCGCTGCGAAAGATCGGCGTTCAGGCGGATCTGCTGGTTCATGATTTCGAAATGGGTAGTGAAGCCCGATGCGTCAAACTGCGGGTCGATCGGCGCGCTATTCGGCCGGCAAGGGTTCGATGACCTTCACGCGCCGGGTGACGAGATAGACGAGGCCCAGCCCGGCGAGACCGACGACGACGGCCAGCGGCGATTCCTGGCCGAGCCAGATCGTCGACGAGCCGACGCCGATGCAGCAGGCGTACATGCCCAGCGCCGACAGCCAGCCGACCGCGTTGCCGCGGCCGAGCACCGTGACGGAATGCGCCAGCAGCATACCCGCCGACAGGCAGGTGAAGATGCCGATCAGGATCGCGACGGCCGTTCCCTCCATGACCAGGGCCGGATTGAAGGCCCAGAGATAGGGGAGGAGGTAGGCCGTTGCTGCGAGCTGCATGCCGATCAGGCCCGTTTTCCACATGTCGGCGCCCGCCATTTCGGCGGCGACCATCGACGCGATGGCGACGGGCGGCGTCAGCATGCTGATCAGGCCGAAATAGAACAGGAACAGATGCGCGCCGATCGGGACGAGCCCCATCTTGATCAGCGCCGGCCCGATGACCGCAACCAGCACGATATAGACCGTTGCGGTCGGCATGCCCATGCCGAGCACGATGCAGATCAGCGAGGTGAGCAGCAGCATGACGAAGATGCCGTATTCCTCGCCCAGATGCGCGAGCACGAGGCCGAGCTGGAAGGCGAGGCCGGTCGAATTCATGACGCCGAGGATGATGCCGGCGGCGCCCGCGATCAGGATCAGCGGCACGAGAATCTCGCCGCTGCCGAAGAAAAAGCTTTTCCAGTGTTCCTTCGTCGGCAGCCGGCGGTCGCGGACGACCATCAGGACGACAAGACTTGCTGCCGAATACAAAGCCGCCACGCCCGGCGGATAGCCCAGCCAGAACAGGAAATAGAGCAGGATCAGGATCGGCAGGATGAAGATCCAGCCGACCTTCAGGACGTCGAGAACGACCGGCAGCTCGTTCTTCGGCAGACCGCGGAGGCGGAAGCGCCGCGCGACCGCATCGACCTGCATGAACAGGACGAGGAAGTAGAGCCCCGCCGGGATCGCCGCGGCGATCACGACGTCCTGATACGGGATTTCGAGGAACTCGGCGATGATGAACGCGGTCGCGCCCATCACCGGCGGCGCGATCTGGCCGCCGTTGGATGCCACGGCTTCGATGGCGCCGGCGTATTCGGGCTTGAATCCGGTTCGTTTCATCAGCGGGATCGTGACGATACCCGTCGACATGATGTTGCCGACCGTCGAGCCCGAGATCGTGCCGAAGGCGCTCGACGCGATGACCGCGACCTTGGCCGGTCCGCCGCGGCGATGGCCCATCCAGCCCATCGCCAGATCGGTAAGAAATCCGGTGCCGCCGCTGACTTCCATCAGCTTGCCGAAGATGATGAAGGCGAGGACGAGGTTCACCACGACCTGCAGGACGAGTCCCGGGACGCCGTTATTGTCCGCGTAGTAGTAGGTGATGGTCTTGGTCGGCGGGAACACCGTCGCCTCGAGAACGCCCGGCAGCATGTCGCCCAGGAAGGCGTATACGACCAGGACCCAGACGAGCGCGGCAATGATCTTGCCGGCGGCCTTGCGCAGGCCTTCCATCAGGATCAGCAGCGCGATGACGCCGGGGACCCACTTGTCGGGGGTGCGCTCGTGCGCGGTGACGATCCAGTCTTCGAAGTTGTAGGCCATCCAGAACCAGCACAGGAAGCCGGCGATGGAGAGCACGAATTCGAGAAGTCCCGGCTTCTCGAAATACGGGTAGCGGAGAAGGCCCGCCATGCAGGCGAGGCCGAGGATGACGGCGACGACCTGCTGAAAGGTCAGCGCGAAGCCGAAATAGTCGGTAACCGCCAGGATCCAGCCGATCCCGACGACCGGTATGGTCGCAAGACAAACGCGCAGGAGAACCCCATTGATGCGTTCCATCGGGTTTGCTCCTGCGCGTCCGGTTACGTGTCGTCAGCGATGCGGGCTGTTTACTTCATCAGCCCCGCGTCGTTCCTCATGTTGGCATCCGAGTAGATGCCGACTTCCTTGTAGTACTTGACCGCGCCCGGGTGATACGGGATCGGATTAATTGCGGGCGCCAGGTACTGCTGCTGCGTGCCGCGGAGCGGCGGATAGTCTTTCTGCAGCGCGGCCCAGTTGTTGTAGATCGCCTTGGCCATCTGGTAGGCGTCCTCGTCCGAAACCTGCGTGCCGGCGTTCAGGTAGGAATCGAACGCGGCGATCTTGGTTTCCTGACGGACGAACGGCTTGCGCTTCGACGGCTTTTCGACCGTGGTGTATAGCCCGGACATGCCCTTGCCCATGAACTCGTCGGTCCCCTGCGGGCCGAGCGAGAGTATGCGCAGGCCGTTCGGGACTGTCGCGTGCGCCTTGCGCATCTGCGGCATGCCGGTCGCGATCGGCGCCGCGTCGACGCGGCCCTGCACGACCATGGCGATGCTGGCGACGACGCCGCCCGACTCGACCGGCGTGACGTCCTTTTCGGACAGCCCGGCGGTTGCGAGGATGGTCCGGTTGGCCTGCCCGAGCGAGACGTTGGTCTTGAAATCGATGACCACGCGCTTGCCCTTGAGGTCGGCGACCGTCTTGATGCCCGAATCTTCCTTGGTCATGTACATGTAGGGAAGGATCCAGACCCGCGCGATGGAGCGGACCTTTTTGGTCGCGGCCTTGTATGGCGCCACGGCGTTCCACGCCATGCCCGAGTCGAGCGACGAGTTGAGGCCGAGCGTGATTTCGCCCGCTTCCATCAGCGGCAGGTAGACCGACGAGCCGGCATGCGGCTGCGCGTTCGAGCGCACGCCCATCTGCTCCTGGAGAAGCTTGGCGAAGCCGCTGCCCAGCAGGAAGTAGGTCGAGCCCTGCGGGTTGGTGCCGATGGTGATGCGCTTGAGCTTCGCATCGGCGGATCCGGCGCCGAACGTGAAGGCGCCGACGGCGGCGGCGATGACGGCCGCCTTTAGTACGCGATGAGGCATAACGTGCTCCCTAGCTATATCTGTTGTTACAAGCGCTTTCGTTTCGGGTGCGCTTGGTTTCACCATAGCAGAGGAAGCGAGCGCCGTTAAACCGGGAAATTTTTGGCGTTGCGGCGGGATTTCCCGGTACCCGCCGGTGTCGGCGAATTCAGCTCTTTCGCTCCGGTGCCGCCGCCGGCGCGTTCGGGCGCAAGGCAGGCAGGAAAACGCGCATACCGAAGCTGATCGCGAGGATTGCCGCCGTCTGCACGCCGAACCATCGGGCCATCAGGACGAGGGAGGACAACTCCGCATCCCGGTCGGGCGCCAGCAGGAACGTCACGGCGGAGAAGGTTTTGCCGTACTTGTTCAGGTCGTCGGCGAGCCCGGCGGTGAGGAAAAACCAGCCGACCGGCAGCGACAGGGCGAGCAGCAGCAGCGCCTTGATTGTGCCGCCTGCGCCGCGGCTCCGCAGCAGCATGACGGCGACGAAGGGCAGCAACAGGTAGAGCGGATACAGCATCGCGCCGCCGCCGTCGAACAGCTCGGTGAGATTGTCGGTGGATGCCCTGTCGATGGTGACGACCTTGAACAGGTACAGCCACGGCGCCGCGCAAAGGAGATAGAGCGCGAACCGAAATGCGGTCTCCCCGGCGGATTTCGCGCCGCGCGCCGCCAGCCAGGTTCCGACGAAGACGCCCGACCACAGGACGAGCGGGCCGATCAGCGCGCCGTAGCGGATCATGCGCTCGATGGTGGCGGCGGTCGCATCGCCCAGCGCGCCGAAGACGGCGTTACCGATCCCGCCCCACAGGGTGCTGCGCGTATCCGCCGTCGACGAGCCGACGATGTCCGACAGGCTCTCGCCGCTGACGCTGGCATCCAGCAGCAGATAGGAAACGACGCAGGCGGCGATCGCGATGCCCGGCAGGCCGAGCGCGGGGAACCGCCGGCCCACCGCCCGCCGGCCGGCCAGCGCGCCGCCGGCGCCGATGCAGGTGATCGCGAGCACGAACTTGATCAGGTCGAACATGCCCTCCTGGCCGCCGAACAGCTCGCGGACGTTGTAGGGAATGCCCGGAAGCGACAGGACTGCGTACATGCCGAACACGGCGATGCCGCACCCCGCCGCCAGCAGGATCGCGCCGCCGCGGCTCATCAGCCGGAACCGACCGGGCGCGCCCGCTCCGACTGTCTCGGGCCGGATGCGGTCGGGTACGACAGCCGGCGCGTCCGGAACCGCCTCTTCGCCGCGGTCGGGCGGCGGCGCGGCACCGAAACGGTCGCCCAGCGCCGAGAACGCGAGGCCCGCGATGACGGCGAGCACCGCGTCCGTGATCTCCGGCGTATGGTCGCCGATCCACACCTGGCCGATCTCGAGGACCAGCAAGTAGGCGGCGGCGGCCAGCGTGACCGGCAGCAGCGGGTATCCGCAGCGCCGGCACATCAGGAACAGCGCCCCGACCAGGAATATCTTCTCCGCGATGACCTTGGCGTTGATCATCATCGAGCCGGTCAGCGAGCCGGTGAACGGAATCCAGTGGAACGCGGCGGCCTCGTCCCGGAAGCCGAAGGGCGAGAAGGCCGAGAGGAACAGCGAGATGCAGAGAAGCGACAGCAGGAAACGCGGGATCCGGTCGTCGAGCCGCAGGATCAGGAACCAGCAGGGAACGGCGACGAGCGCGGCCAGGACATCCGAGAGCGTCAACACGTTCTGGACGACGACGACCTTGGCGAGAAGCGCGCCACCCGCGAGCAGCGGCAGCCAGATGCGCTGGTTGCGCAGCGGGCCTGGCGGCAAGTGGCGCGCGAGCTCCAGCCCGACATAGGCGACGACGAACCACGATACCGTCGCCCGGACGAACTCATCCAGCGTAAATGCGCCGCCGAACAGGGGTTTCAGGCTGTCCTTGTAGGCCTGAAAATCGATCGTCGGCACGAACGGCGCGAGGGTCGCGATCGCCCAGAGGCCGAACAGCGCCATCGGCAGTGCACCTTCCGCCTGGGCGCCGCCGCGAACGTCGAACAGGTTGCGGACCTGTCGCGGCTGCGCCGCCGCCGCGCCGACGAGGATTCCCGCGAAATTCCAGATCACGTCCCCCATCTCGGCGTCGCGCGAGACAATGCCGAGCTGGATCACCTGCAGCAGCGCCGCGAACATCACGCCGAAAATCGACAGCGAGACGCAGGCCGCGGCGAAGGATCGCTCGCGCGGCATCGCGAGGACGCCGAACAGGCCGTAGGGGACGAACAGCGCGACGTTACCGAGAACGTCGCCGCGTCCCGAATAGAACCTCCACGATGCGAACAAGCGCTCGGCTTCGTCGACGCTCAGCGCCGCCATGGAGAAGTCGAACGGATAGAACGATCCGTAGGCGATCAGAAACAGGGCGACGAGGAACAGGAAAACCATCGGATGCCCGCAATCCGTCCTGCGTCTAGCGGACCTGCGGGGTCACGTCGCGGACCCGCTGTCGGCTCCTGTCGCGGTGCGGAGGGACGGCAGCGCGAGATACGCCATCCGCTTCTGTTCCCAGCGGCCGCGGCTGACGCTCTCGAGCACCAGCCCGGCGGTCGCGCTGAGGAACGCGAGCAGCATGACGCCCGTCGCGAGCACGGCGGTCGGCAGCCGCGGCACGAGACCGGTTTCCATGTAGGTCGCGACCACCGGCGCCGCGAGGATCAGGGAGACGGCGGCGAACAGCACGGCAAGCGATCCGTAGAACAGCACGGGCCGGAATTCGCGGACGAGCTTGAGGATGGTGAGCAGGATGCGGAAACCGTCTGCCCACGTGTTGAGCTTGCTTTCCGATCCCTCCGGCCGGGTCTTGTAGGGCGTTTCGATCTCCGCCATCGGCGAGCGCAGCTCCAGCGCGTGGATGGTCAGCTCCGTCTCCGTCTCGAAGCCCGTCGACAGCGCGGGAAAGGACTTGGCGAATCGCCGCGACATCACGCGGTATCCCGACAGGATATCGACGAGCCGCGCCCGGAACAGCCGGTTTACCGCAGTCGTCAGCAGAACGTTGCCGAACCGGTGGCCGCTGCGGAAAGCCGCTTCGGCGTCGGACTGCAACCGCGTGCCGACGACCATGTCGAGATTGTCGGCAACGAGGCGGTCGATCAGCGCGGGCGCGCTGGCAGCGTCGTAGGTGTTGTCGCCGTCGACCATGATGAAGACGTCGGCGTCGACGTCCGCGAACATGCGGCGCACGACGTTCCCCTTGCCCTGCCGGTACTCGGTCCGGACATGCGCGCCCGCGGCACGGGCGATTTCGACCGTGCGGTCGAGGGAATTGTTGTCGTAGATGAAGATTTCCGCGTCGGGCAGCGCGCGGCGGAAATCCGCGATCACGTCGGCAACGGCGATCTCTTCGTTGTAGCAGGGAACGATCACGGCCACCGACGGCGGGCGGGCGGGCTGGAGCTTGGGCGCGGACGATGCGAGCGGTGATGACGACGCGTTCATGGCGCGGCGATTATGCGCGAATCGCGCCCGGACGTCAGTTCTTATGCGGGATTCGGTTGGCCCCGACGGACCCGCCCCGCTTCCGGCGATCCCGGAGAGAACCTCGGTCGCGGTGGCTTGTCGCTCCGCCGGAACCGGTTCGAGAAGGCGTTTTGCGCGCGATCGACGCCGTCGGATGCCGCCGCCCGGGTCTATAGCGAGGGCATCGGCCGATAAGAGGCCCGATCGTCTGTGCACGGATTAATTGTCTCTGTATGGTGTCCGACCGCTGTGGCATGTTTGCCCGGCGCTAGACATAACAAGAGCGATAGAAAGCGAGAGGGCGGCAATGGAATTCGGGATGCAGTTCTTTCCGGCGGTCGGGCCGGACGTCAAATCGGGTGCGCAGTATTTCGACGAATGCCTGCGGCTGACCGAACTCTGCGACGTCTACGGCTATACGCACGTCCGCACCGTCGAGCACTATTTCCACCCCTATGGCGGCTACAGCCCCAACCCGATCGTATTCCTTTCGGCCGCTTCGCAGCGGACGAAGAAGGCGCGGATCGTCACCGGCGCGGTCCTGCCGGTCTTCAACAACCCGCTCAAGCTTGCCGGCGAAATCGGCATGCTGGACGCCATCAGCGGCGGCCGTGCGGAAATCGGTTTCGCGCGCGCCTTCCTGCCGCACGAATACGACCGGTTCGGCATCTCGCTGGACGAGTCCGTGTCGCGTTTCGACGAAGGCGTTCGCCAGATCGAGATGCTGTTGACCGGCGAAAACGTTTCCGACGACGGCCATTTTCACGCCTTCTCGAATGTCACCTCGCTGCCTCGGCCGACGCAGAAGCCGCGGCCCAGGTTCTGGACGGCGGCGTTCACGACGCCGGAATCTTTCGAGAAGGCGGGACGTTCCGGCAACTGCATCATGGCCATTCCGATTGGCGGCAGCGCCATGGCGGAACTGATCGGCATCTACCGCGAAGCCTGGAACGCGGCGGGACACGAGGGCAACGGCCGCGTGATGCTCGCTTTTCACATGTATTGTCACGAGGACGACGCCGAGGCCCGGCGCATTGCGCGCGACCCGCTCAACCGCTACCTGAAGTCGCTGGTCGACGCCGCGAAGGACTGGGTCGAGGGCGCGGCGTCCGACAACTACAGGAATTACGGCAAGATGATCGAGATGCTCGATCGCGAGACATTCGAGTCCCAGGTCGAGAAAGGCGCTGCCTGGGTCGGCACGCCCGATGCGCTGATCGAGCAGATCCGGGAATACGACGAGGTCGTCGGGGGCTTCGACGACGCGTCGCTCCAGATCAATTTCAGCGACATGTCCTACGACGACGCGGAGCGCTCGGTGAAGCTGTTCGGCGAGAAGGTGATGCCCGTATTCGGCGCGGCCCGTACCGCCGCGGAATAGCAATCCCGTCCGTCAGGGCTTGCCCGTCGGGTATTCCACGAAAACGCTGCTGAAGTATTTCTGCTGGCCGGATGCTTGCCAGCGAAAACCGTCGCGCGCGGGCAGGTAGTAGACCGGCATGAACGTAATCCGATTGGTGCGGCAGGTGACGTTGGTGCGGTGCCATTGCCGCGCCCCGGCGTTGAACTCCCGCCGTTTCTGCTCGTCGCCGGTCACCCATACGAGCTTGCGGACCGAGCAGAGAAAACGCATGCCGATCCAGGCCTCCTCGTTGATATGGAAATTGGCGCGGAGGAAACTGTGGGTCTCGACGTCCTTGACGATGGCGAGGCGGCCACGGACGCCTTTGTAGGTGCGGGTCTTGGCGAACTTGTTCGCGGTATTCCAGTTCGGCGGCTTCGGCATGTCGATGCGAAGCTCGAAATAGCTCTTCGTATGCAGGTTGTAGATCGGCAGTATCGCCTCGTTCCTGCTGCCTTCCTTGACGGGGTTCGATAGCTGCTGCGCGCGAACCGGTTCGGGCGACCCTGCTGAAAAAACGGCCGCAAGGCCGATAATCGCGACCGCAAACGCCGGGGAATGACGGGGTCTGGTACGCATATTGGATCTTTCGATTTTCGCTTCGGTTCCCGGTCGATGTGGCTCTCGCAAGACTATAGCCTCTGGAATCCCGATTGTGTATGGTCCGCGACGTCTTCGCCCGCGGGCCCGACCGACAAGCGGATATAATCGGAAATGAAAGTACTGGTAACCGGTGCCGCCGGTTTCATTGGGTTTCATACCTCCATGCGGCTGCTCGACCGGGGCGACGAGGTGGTCGGGCTGGACAACGTCAACGACTATTACGACGTCGACCTGAAGAAGGCCCGCCTGGCGCAGCTCGAGGAGCGCCCGGGTTTCAGCTTCCTCAAGCTGGATCTCGCCGACCGCGAGACGTTTTTCGACAGGATGAAGGAGGCGGGCGATATC
>JAYQUR010000055.1:0-14030 GCA_038148075.1 Alphaproteobacteria bacterium
TTAACATACTATCCAAATAGTCAGTATTATTCAGGCGGCAGAAAATCGGCCTTTCCGGCGGGTTTCCGCCGTTAATTCGTCCCGCATACGGGACGCAGATGGAGGCAAAATGTCGAGCGAAACGGCAGTTCAGACGGCATCGGGCGAACCCCGCATCGATTTCCAGACCAACCCGGACAAGTACCACCACTGGAAGCTCTCCATCGACGGCCGGGTTGCGCGTCTCGCGCTCGACGTCGACGAAAACGCGACTCTGGTCCCGGGCTACGAACTCAAGCTCAATTCCTACGACCTCGGCGTCGATATCGAATTGTACGACGCGATCCAGCGCCTGCGCTTCGAGCACCCGGAAGTGGGCGCGGTGATCGTCACGTCCGACAAGCCGCGCGTTTTCTGCGCGGGCGCCAACATCCGAATGCTGTCGCAGTCGACGCACGCTCACAAGGTCAACTTCTGCAAGTTCACCAACGAGACGCGCAACGGAATCGAGGACGCAACCGACAATTCCGGCATGAAGTTTCTTGCCGCGGTCAACGGCGCCTGCGCCGGCGGCGGCTACGAGCTCGCATTGGCGTGCGACCACATCATGCTGATCGACGACGGCTCGTCGACGGTCTCGTTGCCCGAACTGCCGCTGCTTGCGGTGCTGCCGGGCACCGGCGGTCTCACGCGTCTCGTCGACAAGCGCAAGGTGCGCCACGACCGCGCCGACTTCTTCTGCACCACGTCCGAAGGTATCCGCGGCAAGCGCGCGACAGACTGGAATCTCGTAGACGAGGTCGTGACGCGGTCGAAATTCGACGAGGAGGTGGCGGACCGCGCGACCGCGTTCGCAAATGACTCGGATCGACCGGCCGATGCAAAGGGCATCGCACTGACGCCGATCGACAAGACGATCGAGGACGCCCGCATCGTCTATTCCACGCTGACGGTCGACATCGACCGCGACAATTCTACCGCCACCATCACGATCAAGGCGCCCGGCAAGGCGCCGCCCGCCGACGCCGCGGCGATCGAGGCAGAGGGCGTCGCGTTCTGGCCGATGACGCTGGCCCGAGAACTGGATGACGCGGTACTCGAGCTTCGGAGCAACGAGAAGGACGTCGGCACCTGGGTTTTCAAGTCGGAAGGCGACGGCGCGCTGGTGGAGGCGGCCGACAATGCGCTGCTCGGCAATGCGGACAACTGGTTCGTCCGCGAGGTAACGCTGTATCTGAAACGGACGCTCAAGCGCATCGACGTCTCGTCGCGGTCCATCGTGACGTTGGTCGAGCCGGGCTCTTGCTTTACCGGCACGCTTCTCGAACTCGTCCTTGCGGCCGACCGGTCGTTCATGCTCGACGGCACGTTCGAGGGGTCGAACGAGCCGCCGGCGACAGTCTCGCTGACCGGGATGAATTTCGGCCCGCTCACCATGCCGAACGGTCTTACCCGCATCGCGCACCGGTTCCTGAACGATCCCGACATGGCCGAAAAGGCGAAGGAGGAGATCGGCAAGAATCTGGAAGCGGAAGAGGCCGACGAACTGGGCCTCGTCACGTTCATCCCGGACGACATCGACTGGGAGGACGAGGTGCGTCTCGCCATAGAGGAGCGTGCGAGTTTCTCGCCGGATGCGCTCACGGGCATGGAAGCAAGCCTGCGATTCGCCGGGCCCGAAACCCTGGAAACAAAGATCTTCGGGCGGCTTTCCGCCTGGCAGAACTGGATATTCCAGCGGCCGAACGCCGCCGGAGACGACGGTGCGCTGAAGGCCTACGGCACCGGCCAGAAAGCCTCCTACAACAAGCAGCGCGTCTGAGCGCGCCGCTTGCGCAGGCGCGTCCGGATCGCGCCCGACTTCGTAACAGAAAGACACACCCGTCAAAGGACGAATGACGATGACATCCATCAATTACAACGAACGTATCCCCAACAACGTCGATCTGAGCGAGAACCGCCGGCTGCAGCGGGCGCTCGAATCGTGGCTCCCCAACTATCTGAGCTGGTGGGACGAGTTGGGTCCCGAGGGTACGCAGGGCTACGACGTTTATCTCCGGACCGCGGTCGACGTCACGGCGGACGGCTGGGCGCATTTCGATTACGTGAAGATGCCGGAATACCGCTGGGGCATCTTTCTTAACGAGCCGGTGCCCGACCGGAAGATTTCCTTCGGCGATCACAAGGGCGAGGACGTCTGGCAGGAAGTGCCTGGCGAATACCGTTCCACGCTGCGCCGCCTGATCGTCACGCAGGGCGACACCGAGCCCGCATCGGTCGAGCAGCAGCGGCTCCTGGGCCTCACGGCACCGTCGCTCTACGACCTCCGTAACCTGTTCCAGATCAATGTCGAGGAAGGCCGTCACCTGTGGGCGATGGTCTACCTGCTGCACGCCTATTTCGGCCGCGACGGCCGCGAGGAGGCCGAAGCGATGCTCGAACGCCACTCCGGCGATCCCGACCGGCCCCGCATCCTCGGCGCGTTCAACGAAAAGACGCCCGACTGGCTGTCGATGTTCATGTTCGCATTCTTTACCGACCGGGATGGCAAGTACCAGCTGGCCTCGCTGGCCGAATCAGCGTTCGATCCGCTGGCGCGCACCTGCCAGTTCATGCTGACCGAGGAAGCTCATCACATGTTCGTGGGCGAATCCGGCGTGATGCGCATCGTCAAGCGTACCTGCGAGGTGATGGACGAGCTGAAGACCGACGATCCCGAGGCGGTACGCCGCGCCGGCGCCGTCGATCTGCCGACGATGCAGAAGTTCATCAACTTCCACTATTCGGTATCGGTCGACCTGTTCGGTCAGGAACTGTCGACCAACGCGGCCAACTACTACACGCAGAGCCTCAAGGGCCGGTTCCACGAGGAAAAGATCGACGACGACCATCGCCTCGTCGACGACCTCTATCCGGTCTTCATGCTAGAAGGCGAGAAGATCGTGGAACGCGACCAGTCCGCCCTGACCGCAATCAACGAAAAACTGCGTCAGGACTATATCGACGACTGCCAACGGGGCCTCAACCGCTGGAACAAGGTGGTCGAGAAGCACGGCTACGATTTCCGGTTCGAACTGCCGCACCGCGGCTTTCACCGGGCGATCGGCAATTTCGCCGAGGTCAAGGTCTCGCCGGCCGGAAAGGTGGTTTCCGAGGCGGACTGGACGCATCACGTCAATGACTGGCTGCCGACCGAGAGCGATCGGGAGTTCGTGAAATCGCTGATGAAACCGTGCTACGAGCCGGGCAAAGTCGCCGGATGGATCGCGCCTCCGACGCGCGGCATCCACGGCAATCCGTTCGAGTACGAATACGTCAAGTTCAACTGAGCCGGACCGGTGCCGGGCGGGTCGCAGGACGGGACGGGCGCACTTCCGCGCCATTTCTCGGGTGGCCGGTCAGCCGCGTCGCGCCGCTTCCCGCTCTCGCAGCGTCCGTCGGTCGATCTTCATCAGCGTGGTTCGCGGCAGCGCGTCGACGAAATAGATCTCCTGCGGGATCTTGTAGCCGCCGATCCTGCGCACGTTGGCCTTGAGCGCTTCCGTCAGCCCGCCGGATGGCTCGATCCCGGGCTTCAGGACGACGAAGGCCTTGGGCTGGGTCAGCCCGGCCTCGTCCTCGTAGGAGATGACGGCCGCCTCGGCGACGCCGTCGTGTTCGGTGATGGCGGCCTCGACCTCGATCGGCGAGACCCAGAGACCCTTGACCTTGAAGACGTCGTCCGACCTGCCCGAGAACCAGAAGAAGCCGTCCTCGTCGAAGCACAGCGTGTCGCCGGTACGCACCCAGGGGCCGACGAATGTCTCCCGCGACTTGTCGTACTTGCGCCAGTAGAAGAAGCATCCGGTGACGCTCTTGATCCATGCCTCGCCGTCGGTGTTCGGCTCGGTGACGTCGTTGCCGTCGTCGTCGACCAGCCGCACCTCGTAGCCGAAGACGGGCTTGCCGAGGCTTCCGCGGCGGAATTCCTTCGGCCGGTTACCGATCCATTCGTAGGTGATCTCCGACGAGCCGATGGAATCGTGCAGTTCGATTCCGAACTGTCGCTCGAACTTCTCGAAGATCTCCGGCGGCATCTTTTCCGACGCCGTGATCGCGAGCTTCAGCGCCGGGGTATCGGGCTTGCCGCCGGTCTGGTCTATATGAAGCATCACGTTCTTGATGACCGTCGGCACGGTGATCAGCTTCGTCGCCTGCCGCGCCGACAGGATGCCGAGCACGTTTTCCGGCGTCGGCGGCAGGGCGCTGATGACGCTCGTCGCGCCCCAGTAGAGCGGGATCAGCACGCCCGGCCACAGCCCGTGCGTGAAATATTTCTTCGATGTGGCATGGACGACGTCGTCGGCAGCGTATTCCCAGAACGCGCCCTGGCGTTCCGGAATCAGCGCGAAATCGTGCGCGAGGTGGGTGATGCCCTTCGCCGTGCCCGTGGTGCCGCCCGAATAGAACATGTAGCAGATGTCGTTGCGGTGCCGTGGCACCGGCTCGAACGTCTCCGGCCTGCCGTCAACGAGCGCCGCGGCGGAGATCGCGTCCGCAGGTCCGTACCGCGCGGGAAGATCCGCCGGCGCGTCGTAAACGATCACGTTGCGCAGCGTTGACGGCAGCCTGTCGGCGACCGCCTCCAGCTTTTCCAGCTGGGCGGCGTCGATATAGAGCGCGCGTGCTGCGGTGTCGTTGATGAAGTAGAGCAGGTTCTCCGCCTTGTAGAGGTCGGAGACGACTGCCGGCGCGACGCCCGCACGGATGGCGCCCAGCCAGACCGCGATATAGTCGAGACTGTCGGTTCCGAACATCAGAATTCGGTTGTCCGGGCCGAGACCCAGCGAGGTCAGGCCGCCCGCCGCCCGGCAAACGCGCGCCAGCAGGGCGCCGTAGGAATAATCGGATTCGTCGACGGCGAGCGCCGTCTTGGCTTCCGTCGGCGTGCCGACGTGCTTGTCGAGCAACAGGGTCGTCGGGTTGAATTCGTCGGGAACTTCCGGATCGGTCCACGCCTTCCAGTCAGCCGAATAAACGAGGTCGCGGTGGCCGCCATCGCCGCCGACGATCGAATACACTTTGTCGTCCATTGCAGTTCCCCGCCTGTCGGTCGCGACCGGCCTCTCCGGGCCGTGCGCCCTCAAGATAGCGCCATCCGCGTATCGGTAAACGTATCTCCGCGAATGGCGGCATGCAGCAATTCGGGGCCTGCGTCGATGTCGGATACATGCGGCCTGCCTGCTTTGCCAGTGCCGATACAGAGGGTAAAAATATCTCAACCAGAAAAAACCCGGCACAGCGCCGGGGCAATCGAAAGGGAGAAGCAGGATGGAGCCAAATACGGTCCGAATTGACAGATCGGGAGAAGCCCCGACGTTGGAGTTCGCGGAATCGTTCAACGTCTCCGTCCATCTGATCGACCGTCATCTCGACGAAGGCAGGGGCTCGCACAGGGCCTATTTCACGGAGACCGAGGAAGTCACCTACGCGCAACTGGCGGAACGGGTTCACCGTTGCGGCAACGCCCTGCTGGACTCCGGCATGAAGCCCGGATCGCGCTTGCTGATGATCGTCAAGGATTGTCCCGCTTTCGTCTACCTGTTCTGCGGGGCCATAAAGGCGGGTATCGTTCCCGTGCCGATCAATACGCTGCTGCGCACGAACGACTATGCCTACATGATCGAGGATTCGGCTGCGGCCGGGCTGGTCTATTCTCCGGAGTTCGCCGCCGAGGTCGAGCCCGCCCTCGAAAAATCGCCGCACAAGCCCGGTTTCGTGACGCGGACGGAAGGGCCGGGCGGAATTGCTGAACGGATCGAGGCCGCATCCCGCAGCCTGGATCCGTACCCGTCCGATCCGCTCGCCGACTGCTTCTGGCTTTACTCCTCCGGATCGACGGGGCGGCCGAAGGGCACCGTTCACCGGCAGCGCGACCTGCTCGTCAATGCCGTGCTTTACAGCGATCCGGTTCTCGAGATTACCGAGGACGACATCATGTTTTCCGCGGCGAAGCTGTTCTTCGCCTACGGGCTCGGCAATTCGATGAATTTCCCGCTGGCCTACGGCGCCTGCACGTTTCTGTCGGATGAACGCCCGACGCCCGAGATGACCTTCCGCATCATCGAGAAGCACCGTCCGACCATCTATTACGGCGTACCCACGCTCTATGCGGCCCAATGCCGGGCGCTCGAGACGGAATCGCCCGACCTGTCGAGCCTGCGGCTGTCCGTTTCCGCTGGAGAATCGCTGCCCGCGCCGATCTTCGAGCGCTGGAAGGAAAAGGTCGGCCATCCGCCGCTCGACGGCATCGGCTCGACGGAGGCGACGCATATCTTCATTTCCAACAGGCTGGGGGATGCGAAACCCGGCACGAGCGGCCGGGTTCTCCCCGGCTACAAGGCGCGGATCGTCGACGAGGACGGCAACGACGTTGCGCAGGGCGACGTGGGACGCCTTCTCGTTCAGGGCGAATCCGTCGCCGCCTATTACTGGAACAAGCCGGATCGCACCGAACAGACGATGCTCGGCGACGACTGGCTGAATACCGGCGACACCTATACGCAGGACGAGGACGGCTATTTCGTCTATTGCGGCCGGTCGGACGACATGATCAAGGTCGGCGGCATCTGGTGCTCGCCCATCGAGATCGAGTCGCGCCTGATCGAGCATCCCAAGGTGCTCGAAGCGGGCGTCGTCGGCCGCGAGGATGACGACGGGCTGGTGAAACCGGAGGCGTACATCATCCTTAAGGACCACGGCGACGGCTCGGACGCGCTTGCCGGCGAGCTGCTGGAGCATTGCAAGACCGGCCTCGCGCGCTACAAATATCCGCGCTGGTTCCATTTCGTCGAGGAACTGCCCAAGACGGCGACCGGCAAGATCCAGCGGTTCAAGCTGCGCGCCTGAGCGGGGCGGCGAGGAGAGCAAGGAAATGCCCAAGTTACTGACCGACGCCCAGATCGAGGGCTACCGCGAAAACGGCTACATGGCGCCGTTCGACGGCGTCGATCCGGCCGAGGCGGCGGCAATGTGCCGCGACATCGAGGCGTTCGAGCGGGCGGAGGGCTTTCCGCCGTCCGGTCTCGTCGTCAAAGGCCATCTCGGTTTCCGGCGCGCTTACGAATTCTGCTGCCACCCGGCGATCCTCGATGTCGTCGAGGATCTGATCGGGCCGAACATTCGCGTCCTGTCGTCGCGCTTCTGGATGAAGCCCGGCCGCGACGGCTCGTACGTCTCCTGGCATCAGGATTCCGCCTATTTCGGGCTCGAGCCCAACGAGCTGGTCACGGTCTGGCTGGCCCTGACGGACAGCACGCCGGAAAACGGCTGCGTCCGCGTCATTCCCGGCACCCACCGCGGCAAGGCACACAGCCATGTCGAGACGTTCGACGAGAAGAACCTGCTGGCGCGCGGCCAGACCATCGAGGAGATCGACGACAGCGCGGCCGCCGACCTTGTCCTCAAGGCCGGGCAGTTCTCGTGCCATCACGAACGCATCGTTCACGGATCCGCCGCCAACGATACCGACGCGACGCGCATCGGCCTCGCGTTCTTCTATTTCCCGACCTACGTGAAATCGACCATCGGCCGGCGGCCCGCCGGCCTGGTGCGAGGCGTCGACGAGTACGGCTACTGGGACGACGATCCGGTGCCGACGAAGGATCGCGATCCCGTCGCCATGGCGCACATCCGCGCAGCGAGCGAACGCTACACCGATCCGCAATACGCCCAGGAAGCCGCCCGCGCCGGCGAGTAACAGGGGCGGGTAACGAAAAGTTTTCCTACCAGTGCGCCAGCGGCGCGCCGGCGACCGGCGAGCGGAAGACGGCGAGACTGTCGCCGGCCAGCGATCCCAGATAGACGGTTTTGAGATCGGGCCCGCCGAAACTGATGCTCGCGATGTTGCGCAAGACCTTCCCGCTCGGCTTGTAGAATATCCGCCGGTCGACATTTCCGGCGGCGAGCGCCGCCTCGACGGCCTCCAGGTGAGCCGGATCGGCATCCTCGAGAAGCGTATGCACCTCGCCTTCCGACGAGATGCGCAACAGCCGGTTGCTGATCACGCTCGCGACCCAGAGCCAGCCGTCCTCGTCGAATGCGATGCCGTCGGCGAAGGTGCCGTGGCCGAAGCTCGCGAAGGTTTCGCGGCCGGACAGCGCGCCGTCGGGCGCGGCGCGGAACCGACTGATGCGGCGGCCGAAGGTTTCGGCGACGTAAAGATATTCCCCCGCGGCATCGAACCGCGCCTCGTTTGCGAAGGTGATGCCGTCGGCCGCGATGCGCGCGCCGGCCGTATCCTCGACGCAGACGAAGCCGTCCGCGCGTTCGGGCGCGCCGAGGCCGGTCATCGCGTCGGGCACGTGGTCCGAGCGCGTCGTCACCGTAATCCAGAGGCGCCCCGCCGCGTCGTGGAAGACGAAATTCGCCTTCGATAGAGGTTCTCCCTCGACTTCCATCAGGTAGGGAGAGAGAGCGCCGTCCGGTGCGAGATGCCACACGCCGCCGCCGGCACCCATGTTGGCAACGAGGAAGCCGTCCGATGCATCGCGCGCGTTGCGGAAGGCGATACCGTTCGGGATCCACGGCTCGCCGTCCATCGTCGCGGTATCGCCTATGATCGTCTGTGCGCCGTCGGGCGCGATACGGACGACTCCCGCGCCCATGTGCGCGACGTACAGGTCGCCGGCGCGCGTGCACAGCACGCATTCGGGCCGGCTCAGCCCCGTTCCGACGTTCCCGATTTCTCCGAGATCGATTCGAACGCCGTTATCGCCCTGCGTCATCCGCGGGACTTGGATTCGTCGTCGATGGCGGTCGCGGCGCGGCCGATCTTCACCGAATTGTCCTTGAGGTTGTAGATCGCCTGGGCCTGCTGATCGAGATCGGTGCCGGTGACGCGAAGGAACCGCGCGCCGTCCGGGAAATCGATCGAGTGGATATCGCCGGGATGGAAGATGCCGACGTCGCCCTCGTTCAGCCGGTATTCCTCGCCAGGCTCCAGCTTGACGTTGCTGTTGTCCGATCCGTCATCGAGGCGGTGCCACACGATCATATCGGTGTGATGGCGCGTCTGGCCATAGATCGCCCACGATTCGCCATGATCGTGCGGCGGCGACTTGGAACCGTTGGTGAAGCAGTGCGCGAGCACGCGGAAGTCCGTTTCGGGGTCTTGATAGAGGGTGGTCGTACCGAACGGCTTCTCCGGGCCGAAATGCTCGGCGACGAAAGCGTCGTTCCTGATCAGTTCCGCCATCCTGTCGCGGATCGCCTCGCGTCCGCCGTTGCCCGGATCGTTCCGGATCGCATCCCGGCAGTCCTTGCAGAACTGGTCGAGGTCGTAGGTGTCGGTTACGGTCGCCATCGCTTGTCCCTCCCACGGTCAATCGGGTATCGAATTCGACGATCGAATTGTGGCCCATGCCCCGTCGAGCGGCAAGCGGGACCGCGACACGCGCGGTTCACCACATTTTCGCCACGCCTTCCTTCAGCTTGTCCATCCGCGGGCCGAGCAGGCCGGACCACAGATGCAGTCCCGCGTATTGTTCTACCTTGCGGGCGGGAACGCGGTATTCCTCTATCGGTTTGTCGCACTTCGCGTTGGGGAAGACGAAGGACCACATTTTCAGCCGGCCCTTGTCGTCTTCCGTGAGAACCGACTTGAAGAACGCGTGCGGTATCGGAAGCGATACCTCATTCTTCGTAAACGTGCCGATGGTCTTGACCGCGACGTCGAAATTGAAGATCGGCCCGCAGATCACGTAAGTCTCGAAAACACGTTTGTTGGCGTTCAGTTCACGGATGGCCGTTTCGAGTTCCCGCCAGATGCGCCGGTTCAGGTCGGGGTGCTGAGGCGACATGTTGGACAGCAGGAACGTCTCGCTGTTCTGGATTTCAAGTTCAATCTGGTTAGCGCTTGCCACCAGGTGACCGCGGTCGTATCCGGACCCGGAATAATCCTCCAGATCCGCGCGGAACATCGGCGGGATCCGGTAGTCGGGACGGAAGTTGTCGAACCGCTCGACATCCGTCTTGTCGGGGTCGACGATCTCCAGCGCCCATTTGGCCTGCCTGAAATAATACGAATAGCCAACCGAGTAGTGGCGGTTGAGCAGAATCTGGTCGGCTGCAGGCACGCCGTACCTCATCTCGGGCCGTTCGGTCGTCGCTGAAACCATCATGCTCCCCCTTTGTCAGCGTTAGCGAATACTAGTGGCTGCTGCACGCCCTTCAACCGGAAGTCGATGCGTAAAGATTCAGTACTATTGACGTTTTAGCTGGCGAAACGCACCCCTGTTATAGTCGGTCCCCGAACGATGACAGATCGGCAAAGGGACGCACGATGGCTAATCTCGAACAGTTACGACCCGGCGGGCTGAACCTTTTATCCGCGACCGAGGCCGCCGCTCGCATCGCTGCCGGCGACATCACGTCGGAGGCGCTGGTCGCTGACTGCCTGGCGCGGATAGAGGCTCGCGACGGCGCGCTGCGCGCCTGGGCGTTCGTCGACCCGGAGCTTGCGCTTGCGGAGGCCCGGTCGCGCGATGCGGCTGTTGCGCCGCTCGGACCGCTGCACGGCGTCCCGGTAGGCATCAAGGACGTGCTCGACACGAAGGACATGCCGACCGAATACGGGAGCGAGATCTATCGCGGTTATCGGCCGGCCGCCGATTCCGCCTGCGTCGCCGCCCTGCGCCGGGCGGGCGCCGTTCTGATCGGCAAGACGACCACCACCCAGTTCGCGAGTCCCATTCCCGTCGGCGTCCGGAACCCGCACGACACAGACCGGACGCCCGGCGTTTCGTCCAGCGGTTCCGCAGCCGCGGTTGCGGATTTCATGGTGCCGCTCGCCAACGGTACCCAGACCGGCGGCTCGGTGATCCTGCCGGCGGCGTTCTGCGGCGTCGTCGGTTACAAGGCGTCGCTCGACGGGCTCGATCGGTCGGGTATCGCCGGGCTGAAGCGATCCCTCGATACGCTCGGCCTGTTTGCCCGGACGGTCGAGGATATTGCGCTGGTCTACACGGCGGTCACGGGCGAGCCGGTTCGCACGTCGGGTCGGCCAAGGGTCGGGCTGTGCCGGACGCCGATGTGGGACGAGGCCGAGCCGTGCGCGCAGGAAGCCTTGGAACGCGCGGGCGCTGCGCTGTCCGCCGCCGGCTACGAAGTGGACGACATCGACCTGCCGCCGCCGTTGCACGGCATCGAGGGGCCGTTCCGGGTGATTTCCAATTACGAGGGAAAACGCGCCCTTGCCTCGGAATACCGCGATCATATGGATCTGATTAACGACTGGATACGCGAAACCGGCGAGTCGGACTGGTCGCACGACGACTACGCGACGGCGCTCGCGGCCGCGGAGGACGCCCGGAACGCCATGAGCGCGCTCTATGACGACTATCCGGTCATTCTGACGCCGTCGACGTCGGGCGAGGCGCCGGCCGATCTCGTGAGCCCCACCATGTCGTCCTTCAACCGGATGTGGACATTGATGCACGGCCCGACGATAACCCTGCCCACGGCGACCGGGCCAGCGGGTATGCCCGTCGGCGTCCAGCTCGCGGCCCGGCCCGGCGACGACGCGGCGCTGATCGCCCGCACGGCCGGAATTTACGAGATCCTGACGGAGGTCGAGGCGTGACCGACACATATCGAAATCTCACCCAGCTCGGCGCGTCGACGGGCATTCCCGCGTCGCCGGAAGAGGCGGTGCTGGAACGCGTGCCTAACGGTCAGTCGGATGCGAATTTCGTCGCGCGCTTCTCGTGCCCGGAATTCACATCTATGTGCCCGGTCACGGGCCAGCCCGATTTCGGCCATCTGGTGATCGATTACGTCCCCGGCGAGTGGATCCTCGAATCCAAGTCGCTGAAGCTGTTCCTCGCCTCGTTCCGAAATCACGGCGCCTTTCACGAGGAATGCACGGTCGCCATCGCGCGGCGCATCCAGGAGGCGATCGAGCCGCGCTGGATCCGCATCGGCGGTTACTGGTTTCCGCGCGGCGGCATCCCCATCGACGTGTTCTGGCAGTCCGGCCCGCCGCCGGAGGACGTCTGGATACCCGATCAGGGCGTGCCGCCCTATCGCGCGCGTTAGGGACGCGCCGAACGGGGTTGTTCGCGGCCGGCGGCGCAGTATAGTCCGCCGCACCAGAAGGGAGCCCCGATATGACCTCCAAATCCGCCACGCTGGCCGACAAGCTCCGTAACGGCGACGACTTCATCGTCGCGCCGGGCGTTTTCGACATGATTTCCGCGAAAATCGCCGACCGGATGGGCTTTCACGCGCTCTATATGACCGGTTCCGGAACGGTCGCCTCGCATCTCGGGCTGCCGGACGCCGGGATCGCGACCTATACCGACATGGTCTCGCGGGCCGGCCGGATCGCGTCGGGGACGCAGACGCCGCTGATCGCCGACGCTGATACCGGCTACGGCGGGCCCGTGAACGTTCGCGAGACGGTGCGCGGCTACGAGATCGCGGGCGTCTCCGCGATCCAGATCGAGGACCAGGACTTCCCGAAGAAATGCGGCCACCTGTCCGGCCACAAGCTGATCCCGGCCGAAGACATGGTGACCAAGATCAAGGTCGCGCTCGACAGCCGGTTTTCCGACGATACGCTGATCATCGCGCGCACCGATGCGCGGAAGGCCGTCGGCAGGGACGAAGCGATGCGCCGCGCCGAGATGTACGTCGCGGCGGGTGCCGACATCCTGTTCTACGAGGCACCGGCCGACGTCGACGAGATGCGAGAGATCGGTCGCCGCTTCGGGGCGGACGTGCCGCTTCTGTCGAACATGGTCAACGGCGGCGTGACGCCCGTGATGAAGCCCCAGGAACTTGCCGATCTCGGCTACCGCATTGCGATCTTCCCGTCGGCGGGCGTTCTGGCCGCGTGCGAGGCGCTGACGGCCGTCTACGGCGCGCTCCGCGAGAAGGGCGATGCGGAGCAGGGCGGCGTCGAGCTGTTCTCGTTCGCCGCCTACAACGATTTGATGGGTTTCGACGACATCGTCGAGTTCGAGGGCCGCTACGAGCGCGGCGGCGACGCCTGAATCCACGCTATCCGTATAGAATTTCTATGAAACCGGCCGAATTGGGCCACAAATTGCGCCCCCTGATGCGGCTGCCTCGCAATTGCGTCGGCTTGGCACTCGCGGGACGATAAGGCATAGTGATCCCATGGTCGGAAAGCTCAACGTAGATCCCGCCGAAAAACGCCCGCCCGTTGCGCCGGTCCTGCCGGAGCCCGACAAACAGGCCGATCATCACCGCCAGGTGCGCCAGGCGCGCCAGACGGAGGTGATGGAGGATTATGTCGAGCTGATCGCCGACCTGATCGATTCCACCGGCGAGGCGCGCTCGGTCGACATCGCCAGGCGGCTCGGCGTTACGACGCCGACGGTCGCGCGCATGATCGGACGCCTGAAGGAAGCGGGCTGGATCGAAACCCAGCCCTATCGCGCCATTTTCCTCACCGATGAGGGGCGGCGGATTGCCGAGGCCTCGCGGCGCCGCCATCAATTGGTGGTGGAAACCCTGACCGCGCTCGGCGTCACCGAGGAGACGGCGCGGGCCGACGCCGAGGGCATCGAACACCATGTTTCGGGTGAAACGCTGGCCGCTTTCGAACGGTTTCTGAAGACGCGTTGAACGGCGGCGCCGACGTCCGAATCCCTGCGGCGAATCAATCCCGTACGGAGGGTCTTCCGAAAGGGTTCGGCAGCCGTCCGGAATCGCGAAATACCCATAATCCCCATGATTCAAAACAGCCGTTTTTCGGGCTTCTCACAGGATGTCCACAACATGTTGTGGAAAATTCACGATCTTGTAGGGAATGTGGTTGACCGACCCTAGATGTTGTTGCACACTCCGAAGTCGCGGTTATCGGGGAAACTTATCCACAGCCGCTTGTGGATAAGTTGATTGTACCGCGGGGCGGGGTTAAAGCATTGGAATACGGTCGTGTTCAGGCCGATTATCCATCCAGCCGAAGAGCCTGCCAACCGACGCAGTGAGGACCCAGGGGGCGGGTCTGCGCCGGGAGCCCGAACTGCCCCCGGAATTGTGGA
>JAYQUR010000056.1:0-14013 GCA_038148075.1 Alphaproteobacteria bacterium
GTCCAAGGATCTGAGGGATACCGGCGCGCGGTTCGTCGTCTGTTCGGGCGGCGGCCCCGGCATCATGGAGGCCGCCAACCGGGGTGCGTCGGAGGCGCGGGGCGACAATATCGGGCTCGGTATCTCGCTGCCGCGCGAGCAGGCGGTAAATCTCTACGTCACGCGTGAGCTCGCGTTCGAGTTCCACTACTTCTTCACGCGCAAGTTCTGGTTTCTCTATCTCGCCAAGGCGCTGGTGATCATGCCCGGGGGCTTCGGCACGCTAGACGAGCTGTTCGAGGCGCTGACTCTGATCCAGACCGGAAAGATGACCAAGAAGATGCCGATCGTGCTCTACGGCCGCGACTTCTGGGAGAAGGCGGTAAATTTCCGCGCCCTCGTCGAGTTCGGCACGATCAGCCGCAGCGACATCGATCTCTTCACCGTGTGCGATTCCGTCGACGACGCGTTCTCGTTCATCACGCAGGAACTCGAACAGGACAGCGTCGGCATGCCCGACCTGAGGCTCTGATCCCTCACTGACGATCCGGCGCCTCGCGGGCCGGCGGGCGTCTCAGCCCGCTCGTACGGCCTCGAGGAAGCGGTTCGCCTCGTCCAGCAACAGGTTCGATCGCTCGACGATGCCGTCCGCCAGCTCCATGACGGACTTCGCAACGTCGCCTGTCTTGTTGGCGCTGGCGTTCACTTCGACGATATGCTCCGCGACCTGCGACGTGCCGGCGGCGGCCTGATGCACGTTCATGCTGATTTCCTGCGTCGCTGCCGCCTGTTCCTCGACCGCGGCCGCGATCGCGGTGGAGATCTCCGAAATATCGCCGATCGTCGTCCCGACCGCCTGCAGGGCGCTGACGACCTGCTGGGTCGCGTCCTGGACGGCGTTGACCTGAACCGTGATCTCTTCCGTCGCCTTGGCGGTCTGCGACGCGAGCGACTTCACTTCGCTCGCGACGACCGCGAACCCCTTGCCCGCTTCGCCCGCACGGGCGGCCTCGATGGTGGCGTTGAGCGCGAGTAGGTTCGTCTGGCTGGCGATCTCGTTGATGAAGGTCACGACCTGATCGATGTGGGGGGCACTCTCGCGGAGGTGCTGAATCCGTTCGCCGCTCTGGTCGGCCTCGTCATGCGCGCGTTTCGAGGTGTTCGAGGCGTCGGACGCGCGGGAACTGACCTCGTTGATCGACGCAACGAGCTCTTCGGCCGCCGAGGCGACCGCCTGAACGTTGGTCGTCGCTTCTTCCGTCGCGGCGGCGACGTTCGTCGCGCGTTCCGATGTCTCGGCCGCCATATCGGACATCTCGCGGGCGTCGCGTTGCATCCGCGAGGCAGAGTCAGCGACCTCGCCGATCGCAGCGCCGATTGCCGTTTCGAACGCGCTCGCCATCTGGAGTTGCCGCTCGCGCTGTTCCGCGATCTTGGTAGCCTGATCCGCCATGACGTCGGTCGCGGCGTTGATCTTCTCGGATGCCAGACGCAACTCGCCCGGCATGCCGCGCAGCAGGATTTTCCGGAAATACTTGCCGTTCGCGGCATGGGACGTGCTGGCCGACGCCTCGCGGGCGAAGGCGTTTACGATGTCGAGCAGGGCATTGATGTCCCACGCGAGCGCGCCGAGGATGTCGGTATCCTCAATCCCGGTAACCCGGCGCTCGAAGTCGCCGCTCGCCGCCGCGGCGCAAACGGCCCGCATGCGGGACAGAAGTTGGATGTCGCTTTCCTCAAGGGTCGTGGAAGTCAGGGCGGACTGGGGAGACGCCGGTTCCGCGACCGTTTCCTCTGCATTTCGTCTGTTGAACAGGTTCATGGCGGCTGTCCCGTTACGCGGCGGCGAGGGAGAAGACGAATTCGTCGTATTCCGCCCCTCGATCGCCAAGGGTTCTCAGAAGGTGCGCCGTCGCCGCTTCGAGCCCGTCTTTCCGGTTCGACGGCGCTCGCTCGATTTCGAGCAGTTCCCGGTAGAGAGGTTCCACGACGTCCAGCGCGCTGCGATCGGCCGTTCGACGGCTCGAATGATAGCCCACGATACTTCCGTCCGGGCCGAACGTCGGCGTGACGTGAGCGAAGACCCAGTAATAGTCCCCGCTCTTTGTCGCGTTCTTGACGTAGGCGAAAACCTCTTCGCCGGCGGCGATCGTGTCCCACAGGACCTTGAAGACCGTCCGGGGCATGTCGGGGTGTCTGATGATACTATGGGGTTGCCCGAGCAATTCCTGCTCGGTGTATCCGGCGACCTTGAGAAATACCCGATTTACGTAAGTAATTCGGCCTTTCGGGTCGGTCTTGCTGACGATGATCTCGTCATCCGAAAAGGTCACTTCGCGACCTGAGATAGTGCCTGCCGTGCTAGCGCTTGAACTCATTAGAGGTCTCCAATGCAACCTCCACGAGTTCTAGGGCAAAAAGCTAAAATTCAAATTAACGGCGAGGGATTAGACTCGGTCTCAACCGGGCGCAAATTGTCGCATCCGTCACGGCAGGAATTCGTCCAGGTCTACCTTGTCGAAGTTTCTCGGCATCGCGCGTTCGAACCTGGCGCGCTCTTCGGTCTGGGTGACGGCGGGTTTGGTGGCGTCGATCATCCATTTTGTGCCGAGGCGGTGGAAACTGTTCTGGCCCGGCACGATGGGCGAGACGTTGTCCAGCGCGAAGACGCGCGTGTTGGGGATCATGATCACATCGCGCTCGGCGTGGACGCGCGTCGTCATCGACCACATCACCTGACGCAGGTCGTTGGCGTCTATGTCGTCGTCGACCGCGATGGCGAGCTTGGGATGTAGATAGGCGCCGGAGAGCGCCGCCATCAGAGCGGTTTTTGCCTGACCTTCGACGCGCGGACGCATCTTCAGGACCAGCATCATCATGCCGGCTGACGGATGGCACCGGACGTCGAGCAGGTCGAGCCCGCCTTCGACGTTGCGCAGCTGCTCCTTGGTCGCGATCTCGATGCCGAGCGACATCGTGCCTTGCGTGTCGGTCGTCGGATAGCCGCAATGGACGGCATAGAAGATCGGATCCTTGCGGCGGGTGACGCAGTTGACCCGGAAGACGTGCGACGTGGTTGCCTCGGCATAGGTGCCCGGGATTTCGCCGAACGGCCCTTCCGGCTCCTGCCGGTCGAGCAGGACTTCGCCTTCGAGCACGAGTTCGGCTTCGGCCGGGACTTCGAGGTCGATCGTTTTGCATTTGACCATGCGGATGCCTTCGCCGATCAGCGAGCCCGCCACTTCCAGCTCGTCCTTGCCGTAGGTCGTCGTGAAACCGGCGCCGTAGAAGATCGCCGGGTGCGCGCCGTAGACCATGGCGACGGGCATGCCGCGCCCCTCGGCGGCGTACATGTCGTAGATGCGCTTGGCCTGGCGCGGCACCATGATGAAGCCCGTCTCGCGCTCGTTGAGGACCATCTGGCGGTGCACCGACATGTTGCGGATGCCCGTCTTGGGATCCTTCACGATGGCCATGCCGGAGGCGAAATAGCGCCCGCCGTCCTCTTCGGACGTCATCATCGCCGGGATGTCGAGAATGTTGACGTCGTCGCCCTCGAAGACGACCTCCTGCACCGGCGCGTTTCCGGCGCCGACGTCCACGGTCGGCACCGTCTGCCGCAAACGGTTGCTGATCTCGTCGAGGATTACGCTTTCATCGACATTGAGGCCGATGGCCCATTTGCGCCGGTCGGACAGGATCTGGCTGGCCGCATGCCAGTTCTCGTGCCCCTTCAGATTCGTGAAAAGGCTCGCCTTGCCCAGCTCGTTGTAGGCCTTCCACTCGATCGCGGCCATGTTGGAGGCCGGATCCACTTCCTTGTCGAAACGGATCAACTCGCCCTGCTGCTCGAGGTTGGCGAGGAACGTACGGTACGATTGGTCGGGCATGGCGCGGTCTTCTGCGGTTTCTGTTCAGTATTTCATAAGGGCCGACGGAAAGCGGCGCAACGCCCGTTCCGTCATGTCAGGCGGCGGATTCCGCATAGCGCTTGCGATGCAGGCCCGCGTTCCCGTAGGTCGCGGTGAGCGTCATGGCGCGTTTCAGATACAGGCCGATATCGTGCTCGTCGGTGAATCCGATCCCGCCATGCATCTGGATCGCGGTCTTGGTCACGGTCATGGCATTGCGTGCGGCGAGCGACATGGCCGCCGAGGCGAGGCCCGGCGTGCTGCCGCGCGCGTCGATGGCGGAGGCTGCCTGGTAGATCAGCGACCGGCACATCTCGATGGCGGCGAGGCTGTCGACGGCGCGGTGCTGCAGAGCCTGGAACGCCCCGATGGGCTTGCCGAACTGCTCGCGCACCTTGAGATAGTCGAGTGCGATCGCGTGCGCGCCTTCCATGATGCCGAGCAGTTCCGCGGCGGCGGCGAGGTGCATCGCGTCCAGAAGGCGGGCGAGCGCGGCGGGCGCTTCGTTCGGGCCGCAGGCAGGCCGGGCGGCGGTGCCGTCGAAGACGAGGCGGCCCGCGACGGCGCCGTCCATGGTCGGGGCGGTCTCGATCGAGATGTCCGCGGTATCAACGAGGTAGAGGAGGGCGCTGCCGCCGGCCGATGCGGAGACCAGAAAACCGTTCGCGTCCCCGGCGTACGGCACGCCGTGTTTCGAACCGCTCAGGGTCGTATCTGGCGAAGCGGCCGTGCCCGGCGCTTCGTCTCCCAGCATGCGCGGGCCCTCCGCCAGAGCCGGCAGGACGATGCGGTCGCCGGCGACGATCCGGGTGACGGTGTCCGCATCTCCGATGGCTGCGGCGGTAGCGGCGACGGCGCCGACCGGCAGCGGGATCAGCTTTTTCCCGAGTTCCTGGGTCACCAGACAGAGTTCCGTCAGGCCGAGCCCGAGCCCGCCCGCACTCTCGTCCGCGAGAATGGCGAGCCATCCGGCTTCCGCCGCCTCGCGCCACAGCCCGCGGTCGATCTTGGCGTCCGCCGTGCGCAGTGCGCGCAGGCCCGCCGCGCCGCCGCGCCTCTCGGCGAAGGTGGCGGCGCTGTCGCGCAGCAGCGTCTGTTCGTCGGTGAGAAGCAGTTCCATCAGGTCCGTGCCATCAGGCCTGCGCCGGCTCTTTCGCGGCGCGTTCCCGCAGATCGGCCTTGAGAATCTTGCCGTTACTGTTGCGCGGCAGGCTGTCGATGGGCAGCACGCGCTTGGGCTTCTTGTAGCTCGCGATCAGCGCGCGGCAATGTTCGATGATGTCGGCCTCTTCGGCGGATTTCCCCGGATGGAAGGTCACGAACGCGCAAACGGCCTCGCCGAATTCGGGATCGGGCATCGGCACCACGGCGGCTTCGTTTACGGCCGGGTGGGTCTCGATGGCGTCCTCCACCTCGCGCGAATAGATGTTGAGCCCGCCCGAGACGATCATGTCCTTGGCGCGGTCGACGAAGTAGAGATAGCCGTCCTCGTCGATCCGTCCGACGTCCCCGGTCACCAGCCAATTCTCGTGAAAGGCCTTGGCCGTTTCCTCCGGCCTGTTCCAGTACTCGGTCATGGTCATCAAGCCGGGCGGTCCGCAGCGCATCAGGATTTCCCCCGTCTCGCCCTGCGGCAGGTCGTTGCGGTCGGCATCGACGATGCGGATTTCAACGCCCGGAACCGCGCGCCCGCACGATGCCGCGTGGCTTTCCTGCTCCTCCGGACGGAGGCAAGTGATAAAACCGGACTCGGTCTGCGCATAGAAGCTGTAAAGCCCGAGATGAGGCAGCGCCTTGGCGAGCCGCTGCTTGACCTCGATGGGGAACGCCTCGCCGGTCGCGACCATCATGCGAAGCGTCTTGCAGGCTTCCGGCCGTTTCTCGATCTCCGGCATCAGCATGCGGGCGATGGTCGGCACGAGGCCGATGGCGGTGATCTTTTCCTTCTCGATCGCATCCACGCAGGCAACCGGGTCGAAGCGCGGCATCACGACGACCGCGCAGCCGAGGCAGACCGAGTTCGCGATGCGGCCGAGGCCGGTCCGGTGCGCCATCGGCGTGGTCGCGATAATCCGGTCGGTCTCGTTCATGCCCCACTCCTTGTGGTTCATGAAGCCGCCGATCATCACCAGCGAGGAATGGGTCGACACTGCGCCCTTGGGCCGGCCGGTCGTGCCCGACGTGTAGCCGATCATCAGCGAATCCGGCTTGGTCGGCAGGTGCGGGGGCGGGGTGGCGTCGTCGATGCGGAGATCGTCGAACGAAATCTCGCCGTCCTCCGCTTCGCCGAAGCAGACGAGAAGCGGGTTGCCCACCTTCCCGGCGGCGGCATGCACGGTTTCGCGGAATTCCGGCGCGAAGAAGATCGCCCACGGCTCGCAATCGGTGATGATGTGGTCGGCTTCGGGCGGCGCGAGGCGGGTCGAAATCGGCACGATCACGCCGCCCGACTTTGCCGCGCCGACCATCGCCTCGATCAGCTCGGCGCTGTTGGGCAGATACATGACGATCCGGTCGCCGACTTTCTGGCCGCGACCGAGATACGCGTTGGCCAGCCGGTTCGCGGTCCGGTCGAGCTCGCCGAACGCAATCCGGCGTTCGCCGCAGACCAGCGCCTCCCGGTCCGGGTGACGCATCGCGGCGTCGGCCAGCATCGCGCCGAGCTTCATGGCCTATTTCTTCTTTTTGCGGTTGGCGGCCTTGTCGGGCTCGAACGCGAAATAGGTGATGTCGTCGTTCAGCTTCTCCCACGCGACCTTCACGCGCATGCCGATCTCGACCGTCTCCGGCGTGACGTTGAGCATGTTCGCGATGATGCGGACGCCCTCGTCCAGCTCGATCAACCCGACGACGTAGGGCGTCTTGTCCTCGAAGCCCGGCGTCGCGACGTAGGTAATCGTATAGGAATAGAGTTCGCCCTTGCCCGAGGTCGGCTTCCACTGGAGGTTCCGCCGGCCGGTGCGCACGCTGTTGGCGCGCGGCCAGAACTGGTACTTGCGCGCCGTCGGGTCCCACTGAAGCATCAGCTTGCCCTTCTTGGCGCCGTCCCAGAATTCCTGCGTCGTCGGCGTCGGTTTCGGAACGGGGCGGGGCGCCACGTCGGCTTTGGTTGCCATTCTTTCTCTCCCTGTCCTCAGTTTACCAGAACCATGGCGTTGGCCGTTCCCCAATTGCGGCCGTAGGGGATGACGCCGATGCCGGTGACCAGCGCGTTCCGCGCGTTCGGAACCTGCCGGCCTTTCGCTTCGCCCATCAGCTGGCGGACGGCTTCCGTCAGGTTGATGCCGCCGCCGGCGAGGCCCGGCTGGCCGCAGCTGATCTGCCCGCCGCCCGTGTTGATCGGCAGGTCGCCCGTCGGCCCGAGATCCATGTCCCGCAGGAACTGCGAACCCTGGCCCTTCTTCGCGAAGCCGCACTGTTCGGTCTTCAGCATGACGGCAAACAGGAAATCATCGTAGGGGTGGAACATGTCGATGTCCTTCGCCTTCAGCTTCGCCTGGCGCAGCGCCTTCGGGCCCGTCACCGAGTGGCCGGTCGCGGTCATGTCGGGCGTCTGGTTGGCGCAGTCGAAGTTGGATATTTCGGCGTAGGAGATCGGATAGACGCGGTTGCCGAGGCCGAGTTTCCTGGCGCGGCTGGTCTTCATCATCAGGATACCGTTGCCGCCGTCGCACCACATCACGGAATCCAGCAGGCGGAGCGGCGTCGAGACCTGCCGCGAGTCGATGTAGTCCTGGACGGTGATCTTCTTGCGCAGCCCCTCGTACGCGTTAGGGTTCTTGATCGCGCCTTTGCGCTGCGCGACGGCGAGCGCGCCGAGGCCCTCGAAATCGAGACCGTACTGGTGCTCGTAGCGGTTCATCAGCAGGCCGAACGCGCCGGGCGGGCCCTGGATACCCACAGGGTCCCAGAACTCGTTGCGGTAGCTGCCGTAATAGGCCCGCCACTGCGTCGACGGCGCGTCGACACCGAGGATCATCGCGGTCTCGCACAACCCGGATTTGATGGCCATTGCCGCGCGCGCGACGTTACCGATGGCCGACGCACCGCCGATGTCGGTGGTCTGCAGCCAGCTTGCCGAGATGCCGAGATATTCCGTGGCATAGCCCGACCAGAACGGGTTCGAGCATTCGCTGAGCGGCACCGTGAAGGTGACGCCGTCGATGTCCGACGGCCCCAGCTTGGTCTTCCGGTAGAGGCCTTCGGCGACCTCGGCCGCGATCTCGTAGGCGGAACGCCCGCCGCGCCGTTCGATCTTCGTCTCCGAGTAGGCGACGATGCAGACGTCCTTGTCCGCGAGGAAGTTACCCGCCATGACGGCTCTCCCGTATCCGTTGTTGATTATTGTCCCTTGAAATCCGGCTTGCGGCGCTCGGAGAACGCCTTCAGGCCTTCCGTGCGATCCTCCGCCCACGACAGCAGGTACATCAGGTCGGCTTCCTGCAGGAAGCCCTGCTGCAGCGTCATGTCGCGGCCGCGATTGATGGCCTGCTTCGACATCATGGTCGAGATCGGGCCGACGCCCTTCATCTCCTCGGCGATCTCGCGCACCTTCGCCAGCGCTTTTCCGGCCGGGACGACGTGGTTCACCATGCGGTGTTCCTTCGCCTCGGACGCGGGGATCCGCCGCGCCGTCCAGATCAGCTCCTTGGCGAGCGGTGCGCCGATCAGCCGCGGCAGGTTCTGCGTGCCGCCGGCGCCGGGAATCAGGCTGTAGCGGCCTTCGGGCAGGCCGAAGCTCGCCTTCTCGCCGGCGATGATGAAATCGCACATCAGGGCGAGTTCCAACCCGCCGCCGAGGCAGAAGCCCTCGACAGCCGCGATCACCGGCTTGGTGTAGTTCATCATGAACCGGTACAGCTGCCGGTTCTTTCGCTGGTTGTAGCGGGCCCGGTAATTGTCGTAGCGGTCTTCCGGCAGATCCTGGAAACCGCCGAGATCGGCGCCGGCGCAGAAGGCTCGCTCGTCGCCCGACAGCACGACCGCGATGATGTTGCGGTCCAGCTCGACCGCGTCCATCGCGTGCATGATGTCTTCGGCCATCTCCTCGTTCATCGCGTTCAGCCGGTCGGGCCGGTTGAACTGGATTTCCAGGACGCCTTTGCGGCGTTTGGCGATAATGAAGTCGTACGACTTCTTGATCGATCCGCCTTTGGGGCGTTTGAACGATTTCAGCTTGCGCGCCATCTTGCTCCCTTCCTTGCCTCTTTTTCTGTCGGCCTGGCAGGCCAGTTCCCGCCAGTTAATTACGAACGCGGTGCCATGTCCATCCGTGGGGCCGATTGCGTCGAATTCGTCGCGGGGGTGTATTCGGCGTTCGCGGCGCGATAGAAGATCGTCAACGAAACGGGGAAAGGTGGGGAAGCCGGATGGATCGCGACCTTCGCGAATTGAGCGACAAGGCCTGTATCGTCGGGATCGGCCAGACCGACTATTCGAAAGACAGCGGCCGCAGCGTCCTGACGCTCGCCGTGCAGGCGGCGCGAAACGCCATCGCCGACGCCGGGCTGAAGCCGGGGGACGTCGATGCGATCCTGCCCTACGTACTCGGACCGACGGCGGACGAGATGGCGGCGCAGCTCGGCATCTCCGAACTACGCTATTCGTCGATCATCAAAATGGGCGGCGCGACCTTCGTCGCCTGTCTCGAGACGGCGGCGCTGCTGATTCACAACGGCGTTGCGAAAAACGTACTCGTCTTCTGTTCGCGAAACGGCCGGTCGGGCACGCGTGTGACGGGCCGGATGAACGTGATCCCCGGCCAGCTCTTCCGACAGAACTTCGAGAACCCCTACGGGTTAAGCGTCCCAGGTCAGTGGTACGCGATGATCGCCCGGCGTCACATGGTCGAGTACGGCACCACGCGCGAGGACGCGGGCCGTTTCGCGCTGGCGGCGCGCAAGCACGCCAACCTCAACCCGGACGCGATGATGCACGACCGCACCATGACCATGGACGAATACATGGACTCGCGGCCGATATTCGACCCGTTCCACCTGTTCGACTGCAGTCTCGAGTCCGACGGCGCGGCGGCGTTCGTCGTCTCGGCGGCCGACGCCGCCGCCGACATGCCGCACAAGCCGGTCTACATCGCCGGCGCCGCGCAGGCGAAGCCGATGTGCTCCGACGACCTGTGCAACCGGCCGGACATGTTCGAAATCGGCCTTACGCGCGCCGCGCCGCGTGCCTATGCAATGGCCGGCATGAAGCCGTCGGACATGGACGGCGCGATGATCTACGACTGTTTTACCTACGTGGCGCTGCTCGAGATCGAGGAGGCGGGCTTCTGCGAACGCGGCGAGGTCGGCGATTTCATAAAGGACGGGCGGATCGAACTCGGCGGGGATTTCCCCGTGAACACGCACGGCGGCCTGCTGTCGGAAGCGCATATCGCCGGCATCAATCACGTCATCGAGGCCGTGCGCCAGCTGCGCGGCGACTGCGGCGCGCGTCAGATCGAGGGGGCGGAACGGCTCGCAGTGACCGGCTGGGGCGACCTCGGCGACGGCGCGCTCGGCATTCTGAGGAACTGAAACCATGGCATCGGAAAACACCAAACCGCTTCCCGATCCCGACGATCCCGACGTTGCGCCGTTCTGGCAGGCGACGGCGGAAGGGCGCTTGCTCGTCCGGCTGTGCAGCAGTTGCGGGAAACATCACTGGCCGCCCCGCGTCGGCTGCCCCTATTGCGGATCGGGCGACGTCGACTGGACAGAAGCCCCGCCGCGCGGACGGCTGTTCTCCTGGACGATCGTCCATCGCAGTCAGACCCGCGGATTCGAGGAAGAGGTGCCGTACGCCGTGTTGCTTGTCGAGATCGACGGGATCGAGAACGTGCGGATGATCGGCAATCTGGCGAACGCGGAGAACGATGTCATCGCGGCGGGGCTGGAACTGGAAGCCGTGTTTACGCCGTCGCCGGACGGCACCGCGACCCTGGTCAACTGGCAGCCGGCCGATCCGGCGCTTCGCAGCTAGTCGAGCCCGGGCAGCGCCTCCGCAAGTTGCGGCTTGAGGACTTTTCCCAGCGCGTTTTTCGGCAACTCCTCGACAAAGAACACGCCTTTCGGAATCTTGTAGGGCGCCAGCGACGCGCGGCAGTGGTCGCGCAAGTCATCCTCTCCGGCATCGCCTTTCAGCACGACGAAGGCAGCGACCTCCTCGCCGCGCTCGCGCGACGGCCAGCCGACGACGGCGGCTTCCGCGACGGCAGGGTGGGTGCCGAGGGTTTGTTCGATCTCGACCGGATAGATGTTCACGCCGGCGCGGATAATCATGTCCTTGGCGCGGCCGACAAGGAACAGGAAACCGTTTTCGTCGAAACGCCCGAGGTCGCCGGGATAGTACCAGCCGTCGCGGAAGGCCGCGGCGCTGTCCTCCGGGCTGCGGTAGTAGCCGTCGGCGACGCTGCCGCCGCGATAGCGGATCGCGCCGACCTCTCCTGTCGGGACCGGCCGGTCGTTTTCGTCGAGGATCTCGACCTCGGCGCCGAACACCACGCGGCCGACCGACAGAGAGACCTCGTCCGGGTGCTCCGGGCGCAGGATCGAGATTCCGCCGCCTTCGGTGGAGCTGTAGAAATTGAAGAAGTTGGGCGATAGCTCTTCCATTATCCGGCGGCGCTCGTCCGGATAGAGGCTGGCGCCTGACGAGATAAGCTGCCGCAGGCCAGGCATCAGCGGCGTTTCGTCCTTCGGCATGTCGAGCAGGCGTCGGATCAGGGTCGGCACGAGGAAGGCGGCCGTCAGGCCGTTCTCGTTGATGGTATCTGCGAGCGATTGCGGATCGTAGGGCGGCGGGTGCAGCCAGACGGTCGCGCCCATGAACAGGAACGCCATCGTCATGTAGCGAGCACCGCCGAAATAGAGCGGCGTCGACGCGACGAACCGGTCGGCATCGTTGAAACCGAGGCTGAAGGCGTAGATGTAGAGCCGACTGAGCGTATGGCCGTGCGTCACCATCGGGCCCTTGGGCATCCCCGTCGTTCCCGACGACAGCGACAGCAGCAGCGGGTGGTTGCGGTCGCGTACCGGCGCGCCGTCGCCCTCGTATGCAGCGACGCCTGCGCGCCAGGTTGCGTCGAGGACGACGGTATGCGCACCCGGTACTGGGTCGTGACCTTCCGGGATCAGAACGTATTTCGCGCCGAAATGGTCTGCGAGGCGACGTTTTTCCTCGGCGGTCCAGCGCACGTCCATCGGCAGGACAGCGGCCCCCATCCAGGCGAGAGCCATCAGCGAGACGACATGATCTGCATCGTCGTTCAGCGGGATGCCGACGATATCGTGCGGCGCGACGCCGACGGTCTGCAGGTGACCGGCCGTCCGCGCGATCCGGTTGGCGAGGTCTGCGTATGTGATCGTCTCGCCACGGTCGACGAGCGCCGGGTGGTCGGGCCGCCGCCGCGCATTGTGGAAGATGCCGTCGGCGACGTTGAGCCAGCCGCCCGGATGCGGAACCGCGATTTCGTCGATGCTCATGCAGATAGATTCCCATCCGGAGGAGGCCGGATGTTTCCCGATCGTTTGGATTTTGCGCCGGAATTAGACGGGGAGGGCGCGCGAATTGCAACAGGGGCTCGGTTGACCCATTTCGGCGTTTGCGGCACCGTCCGGCCGACAACAAGGTTGGAATCGACGATGAGCAGAGACCTTTCCGGCAAGACGGCGCTGGTAACCGGCGCGAGCGCCGGCATCGGCAAGGCGACCGTCGCGGCGCTGGTCGACCGTGGCGCCGATATCATTGCGACGGGGCGGCGCGCGGACGCGCTGGCGGCGCTCGTCGAGGCGCACGGCGACGACCGCGTGCGCACGCTGGCAGGCGATCTGAACGACGGCGAATTCGTCGCGAAACTGGTGGCGGAGGCGGCCGACGTTGAAATCCTGGTAAGCAACGCGGGGGTGCTCAAGTACGCGCCGATCCTCGACCTGACGTACGACGACATAGAAAACATGATCACGACCAACGTGCTGGCCTCGTTCCGCGTTACCCACGAGATTGCGAAGGCAATGGTCGAGCGCGGCCGCGGCCATATCGTCGTCATGACGTCGACGGCGGCGCGCGAGGTCTATCCGCTCGGCTCGATCTATTGCGCGAGCAAGCATGCGCTCTCCGCGTTCGCCCGCGCCCTCCGCGTCGAACTGCAGTCTAAGGGGATCAAGGTGACGGAAATTGCACCCGGGATGGTCGATACAGATATCCGCAACGATAGCGATCACCCGGCAGTCATCGCCGCGGTCGGCGCCCGCAAATTCGATCCGCTCACGCCCGAGGAGGTCGCCGAAGCCGTCGTCTTCGCACTCGCCTCCAGCGACAATTGCGCCAACGACCTCGTCGAGCTGCGACCGCGCGGCGCCGCGGCGGGCTGAACATCAACGGGACCCGAAAATGGCCGACACGGAAACGAATACGCCCCAGAAATTCACCTACAGTCATCTCGAGGACGGCTCGTTCGAGGAAGGGCTTCGCGCCTATGCGCAATATCGCGATCTCGGCATGGTCGACGCGACGAACGGCAAGGTCCGCGCCCACGTAATCAAGCTCGTCCCGCCGTTCGATGCGGAAGAAGTGTCCAAGCGCCATACGCATGATGTCGAATTCCAGTTCCTGTACTGCCTGAAAGGCTGGATGAAGGGCGAGTACGACGGCCAGGAGCTGATGATGCGCGAAGGCTCGTGCTGGCTCCAGCCGCCGAACATAAAGCACACCGTGCTCGGCTATTCGGACGATTGCGAACTGCTGGAAATCATCATGCCGGCGGATTTCGGCACCGAAGAACTCTGAGATATTCATGGATCTGCACCTGACAGGAAAACGTGCTGTCGTTACCGGCGCGAGCAAGGGGATCGGGCGCGCGATCGCCCAGGCGCTGGCCGCCGAGGGCTGCTCGCTCGACATCGCCTCGCGCGGCCGCGACGGGCTCGACGCCGCCGCCGCGGAAATCGTCGCGGCGATCCCCGGCGCGCAGGTCCGCGTTCATCCCCTGGACCTTTCGGAACCCGCCGCACAGGCGTCGCTGATCGACGCGTGCCGCGATGCAGACATCCTCGTGAACAATGCCGGTGCAGCGGCGTCGGGGAGTCTCGACGAGACCGACGAGGACGGCTGGCGCAAGTCCTGGGAC
>JAYQUR010000057.1:0-13972 GCA_038148075.1 Alphaproteobacteria bacterium
ACCTTGAGGAACGGCGCTTCGGCCAGCCGCGCCAGCCGGCGCGCGATCTCGGTCTTGCCGACGCCGGTGGGACCGATCATCAGGATGTTCTTGGGCAGGACCTCCTCGCGGAGGTCGTCGGACAGCTGCTGGCGCCGCCAGCGGTTGCGAAGCGCGACGGCGACGGCGCGCTTGGCGTCGTTCTGGCCGACGATGAAGCGGTCGAGTTCGGAAACGATTTCGCGAGGGGAAAAATTGGTCACGGTCTAGAGGCTTTCGAGGACGACGTTCTCGTTGGTGTAGATGCAGATGTCTGCGGCGATCTTCATGGCACGGCGCGCAATGGTCTCGGCGTCGAGCCCGTCCTGGTCGAACAGGCCCCGCGCGGCCGCGAGCGCGAACGGCCCGCCGGAGCCGATTCCGATCAGTCCGTCCTCGGGCTCGAGCACGTCGCCGGTGCCGGTAAGAACCAGCGAGACGCCGCGGTCGGCGACGGCCATCATCGCCTCGAGCCGCCGCAAATACCGGTCGGTCCGCCAGTCCTTGGCAAGCTCGACGCAGGCGCGCGTCAGCTGGCCGGGATGCTGCTCGAGCTTGGCTTCGAGCCGTTCGAACAGAGTGAACGCGTCCGCGGTCGCGCCGGCGAACCCGGCGATGACCGAGCCGTCGCCGAGCGGGCGGACCTTGCGCGCGTTGGACTTCATCACGGTGTTGCCGAACGTCACCTGGCCGTCTCCGGCAACCACCACCTTGCCTCCCTTGCGAACCGAGAGGATGGTCGTGCCGTGCCAAGTCTCGAAATTTGTATCTGCCATGAGTCTCCGGAGAGGGGATTGTCGCGCCGGTGGGCGCCGTCCCCCTTAAAATGGCGGCTCGGCGGGGATCGTCAAGTGCGCCGGTGCAGGCGGCGCATCGTTATCCGACGACGATGCGGAAACGAAAGGGCGAATCCGCCTTTCCCGCGACGAGCTCGTTGACGCCCCGCATCAGCGGCGCGACGCTCGGCCGGCCCTCTCCGCCGAGCATGATCCCGTTCACCATCGTTCCGTGATAGCTGTTGTGATCGCGGACGACGAGCCCACCGCCGTCCTCGTCGATCGAAAAATGCCGCCGGGACAGGTTGAACGGGCGCGTATCGTGGAGCGCCAGAGCAACGTCGTCGTAGGTCGTCATCCCTTCGCCTTCGGGCGTCCTGCCGACCGAAAACGGCAAGCGGCGCACATGCAGGTCCTCGGCGCCGAGAATGTTCCGGATGCGCTTGCCGTCGGGTACGAGACGGATCGGAAGCGCCTCTCCGAAGGTTTCGGGCAGGGGCGCCGTTTCGTCGGCCGCGCCGCCGGAAAGGGAAGCCTCCACCGGTTCGAACAGGTTCTTTAGGACGGGCGCCAGCCGGCCGGGATGCTCCGACAGGAGGCGAAGTACCTCGTTCCGTTTCAGGAAATCGACCGCCACGGCCCCCTCGGCAACGATCGAATAGCTTCGCTCCTCGCTGAGCAGAAACCCTTCCTCGCCGAACAGGTCGCCGCGTCCGACCGGGCCACGCGGCGCTGGTTGCCGGCCATCCGCCTCGAGACGGACCGTGCCTGAAACCAGCCGGTAAATCCCGTCGGCAGGATCGCCGGCGACAAAGACGTACTCGCCGGCGGAATAGTGATGCCTTCCCATTTCTACGCGTTCCCTTCCCCTCTCGGACGGCCCGGCGCCCCTACCGGCGCATGGCGTCGCCCCATTTCGCTCGTTGCACCCTACGCAGGCGGACGACCGCGAAATTTAATTCCGCTTTTATTGGCGTCCGAAAGTCGATCCTGATACAAGTCCTGCGATTCCAGCGTCTTAAGGTGAATTCCGGCACGCCGGAAGTGTGACTTTCGCGCGAACAGCGCACGGTAACTGATGAACGGGTGCCAATATGCGCAAAGCAACTGTGGCAAGAAAGACTAAGGAAACCGACATCGAGGTCAGCGTCAACCTCGACGGAACGGGCACGTACGACGTGGAAACCGGCATCGGCTTCCTCGATCACATGCTCGAACAGCTCTCGCGGCACAGCCTGATGGATCTGACCGTGCGCGCGAAAGGCGATCTGCACATCGATTACCACCACACGACCGAGGATTCCGGTATTGCGATCGGCGAAGCCGTACACAAGGCGCTGGGCGACCGCCGCGGCATCGTACGCTATGCGTCCGCGACTATTCCGATGGACGAGACACTGACGCGCGTGTCGATCGACGTTTCCGACCGGCCCTACCTGATCTGGAAGGTGAATTTCTCGAAGCCGAAGCTCGGCGAGATGGACACGGAGCTGTTCAAGGAATGGTTCCAGGCCTTCGCCCAGAACGCGCGCGTGACGCTCCACGTCGAGAACCTTTACGGCGAGAACAACCATCACATCGTCGAATCGTGCTTCAAGGCGCTCGCCCGCAGCCTTCGGGCGGCGACCGAAACCGACGCGCGCGCCGCCGATTCCGTTCCTTCCACGAAGGGAACGCTGGGCGGCTGACCGACGGCGAATGCGCTGACATGAAACTCTACTCGGTCCTTCAGAATCCCGGGGCGCTGAGCCCGGATCGGGACGCGGCAGCGATCAAGGAAGGCTTCTGCTGGCCGGCGTTCTTCTTCGGCCCGCTGTGGGCGCTTTGGCACCGCATGTGGTTCGCGGCGCTCGGCCTGTTCGCCCTGCTTGTCCTCGTTGAGATCGCGGGCGTCCTTGTCGGGGCCGATCCGCTGAGCGCTGGCGCCGTGACGCTGGGCATCATGACGGTCGTCGGGTTCGTCGCGAACGACGTGCGGGCGCAAACGCTGCGGGCGCGCGGATGGCGCGAGGCAGGCATCGCCGCGGGCCGCGACGGGGAAGCGGCCCTGCTGCGTTTCTTCGACGCGCAGGCGGCGGCTTCGCCGGGAAGATCGCCATGAAGATCGCGGTCATCGATTACGGCTCGGGCAATCTTCGGTCGGTCGCCAAGGCCCTGGAGCGCACGGCGCGCGAAGCTGATCTCGATGCCGCCGTGCTCGTGACGGGCGACGCCGCGGTCGTCGATGCGGCCGACCGCATCGTCCTGCCGGGCGTCGGCGCCTTCGGCGACTGCGCTGCGGGCCTGCGCGCGCTGCCCGGCATGATCGCCGCGCTGGAACGGAATGTCGTCGAAGCGCGGAAGCCTTTTCTCGGCATCTGCGTCGGCATGCAGCTTATGGCGACGCGAGGCATCGAACACGGCACGCACGAGGGCCTCGGGTGGATCGGAGGCGAGGTCGCGCCGCTGGAACCGTCCGATCCGTCGCTCAAGATTCCCCATATGGGCTGGAACGAAATCGTCGTCGAGGCGGAAGCCCACCCGGTCCTTGCCGGGTTCGGTCCGGGCGACCATGTCTATTTCGTGCACAGCTACGCTTTCCGGTGCGAAAACGGCAGCGACGTCCTGGCGACCGCGGATTACGGCGGACCCTTCCCCGCGATCGTCGGGCGCGGCAATATGATCGGCACGCAGTTTCACCCCGAAAAGAGCCAGTCGGCCGGCCTGCGGCTGCTGGGCAATTTTCTGGCGTGGAACGGCTCATGGAACGGGAACCCGAACTGATGGCGGAAACAGCCGACATCCTGATCGAACCGCTCGAAGGCATCTCCGACGAAGACCTGGAGGATCTCTGCGACGCGGCGGAATCCGCCATTCTGGACGGCGGCGGCTTCGGCTGGCTCAGACCGCCGCCGCGTACGGTCTTCAGCCGGTATTTCCGCGGCGTCACGCTGGTCCCCGAGCGGCATCTCTTCGTCGGCCGTCTCGAAGGGCGCATCATCGCCGCGGCGCAGCTTCAGGAACCGCCGCGGAACAACGAGGCGCAATCCCACATGGCGACGCTGACGACGCTGTTCGTCGCGCCCTGGGCGCGCGGACACGGTACCGCCGCGATGCTGGCGACGGCAGTGGAGAACAAGGCGCGCGATCTCGGCTATCTGATCCTGCAGCTCGACGTCCGCGCGACCCAGACCGCCGCGATCAAGCTGTACGAGGAAACGCTCGGCTTCGAACGCTGGGGGACGAATCCCAATTACGCCTTCGTCGACGGCGAAATGGTGGCCGGCCACTATTTCACAAAGCAGCTCCGCCCGCTTCCGCGCAGGAGCAAGAAGCACGGCGACGGCAAGAAAAGCGGGCAGTCCTCGTGATCCTGTTTCCCGCCATCGACCTCAAGAACGGCGCCTGCGTCCGGCTCGTCCGCGGCGACATGGACCAGGCGACGACCTTCAACGAGGATCCCGCCGCACAGGCATGCGACTTCGAGGCCGCGGGGTTCGAGTGGCTGCATATCGTCGATCTTAACGGCGCGTTCGAGGGCAGGCCGGTGAATGCCGAGGCGGTTTCCGCCATCGTCGGCGCGATCGGCATGCCGGTACAGCTCGGCGGCGGCATCCGCGACCTGGCGACGATCGAGAGCTGGCTGGACGTCGGCGTGCGCCGCGTGATCCTCGGAACCGTCGCGCTCAAGGAACCCGAGCTGGTCAAGCAGGCCTGCGCCGAGTTCCCGGGCCGCATCGTCGTCGGCATCGATGCCCGCGGCGGCAGGGTGGCCGTAGAGGGCTGGGCCGAAACCTCGGAGGTGCGCGCCCTCGAGCTTGCGCTCCGCTTCGAGGACGCCGGCGTCTCGGCCATCGTCTACACCGATATCGATCGCGACGGCGCGATGCAGGGGCTTAACGTCGACGCGACGGTCGATCTCGCCTTCGCGCTCACGACGCCGGTGATCGCGTCGGGCGGCGTGCGCGGCATGGCGGACCTGGTCGAGCTCAAGAAGCACGAGAAGGCAGGCATCGAAGGCGTGATCTCGGGTCGGGCGATCTACGACGGACGGCTGGACGCCGCCAAGGCGCTCGCGCTCCTGAAGGGCCGGGAATGCTGAAAGCCCGCATCATTCCCTGTCTCGACGTCAAGGACGGCCGCACGGTCAAGGGCATCAACTTCGTCGACCTGATCGATGCGGGCGACCCCGTCGAACAGGCGAAGATCTACGACGAGCAGGGGGCGGACGAGCTCTGCTTCCTAGACATCACGGCGAGCCACGAGAACCGCGACACCATCTTCGAGGTCGTGAACCGCACTGCCGAGCAATGTTTCATGCCGCTGACGGTCGGCGGCGGCGTGCGCTCGGTGGACGACATCCGCAAATTGCTGCTGGCCGGCGCCGACAAGGTGTCGATCAACACCGCCGCGGTTCACCGCCCGGAATTCGTCGGCGAAGCGGCCGAGAAATTCGGTGCGCAATGCATCGTCGTCGCCATCGACGCGAAATCCACGGGCCCCGGCAAGTGGGAGATATTCACCCACGGCGGGCGCGAGCCGACGGGCATCGACGCGATCGAGTGGGCGAAGCGCATGACGGCCCTCGGCGCCGGCGAGATCCTGCTGACGTCGATGGACCGCGACGGCACGCGCCAGGGCTTCGACATTCCGCTGACGCGCGCGATCGCCGATGCCGTGAAAGTACCGGTAATCGCGTCGGGCGGCGTCGGCACGCTGGACCACCTGGCGGCCGGCATCGTCGAAGGGCACGCCACCGCCGTGCTCGCGGCGAGCATCTTCCATTTCGGCGAGTTCACCATCGGCGAGGCGAAGGCCCACATGGCAGGAGCGGGCGTGGACGTGCGCCCCGCCTGAAGCGGCCGCGTGACAGCCCCGCGCCGATCTGATATCGGAAAATCATGTCAGACCAGAAACTAACCGGCACGCTCATCGACGAGCTTTTCGCGGTCGTCGCCTCCCGCAAGGGCGCCGCCCCGGATTCGTCCTATACGGCGAAGCTTTATGCCCGCGGCACCGAAAAGATCGCGCAGAAGCTCGGCGAGGAAGCGGTCGAGGCCGTAATCGCGGCGGTCGGCCGCGACCGGGAGGAAACGGTCAAGGAAAGCGCCGACGTGGTCTATCACCTGCTGGTGATGCTCGCCGATGCGGGGCTGACGCCGGCGGACCTATACGAAGAGCTGGCGCGCCGTCAGGGTCTGTCGGGGCTGGACGAAAAAGCGGCACGAAGCGGAGAATAGAATGGCGTATGACAGCGAAAACGTGTTCGCCAAGATCCTGCGCGACGAGATTCCCTGCACCAAGGTGCACGAGACCGAGCATGCGCTGGCGTTCCAGGACATCAACCCGCAGGCCGCCGTCCACGTGCTCGTCATCCCGAAGGGTCCCTACGTCTCGTGGGCCGACTTCTCGGCCAACGCGTCCGCTGCCGAGCAGGCCGACTACGTCGCCGCCATCGGCGCAACGGCGCGCGCGCTCGGCGTCGAGGAGAGCGGGTACCGCCTGATCGCCAATCACGGCGGGCATTCGCACCAGGAGGTCTTTCACCTCCACACCCACATACTGGCGGGCGAGCCGCTCGGCGCGATGCTCGAAGGCGGCCACCTGCCGCCCGGTGTCGCGCGGCGGCCGGTTAAGGACTGATTCTCGCGGCGCCGGCCCGCTCCCCCTCCCGGCCGCCCAACGCCAGTATCCTCATGGGTGGCCGGGAGCGGGAGGGGGAGGGGGAGCGGGCCGGAACCGAAAACAACTAAGCCGCCGGCCGCCAGCGGTCGATTTTCGCATCGATAACGGACAGCGCGCGCTCCAGCCGGTCGAGCAGGTGCGAAAGCTCCGCGTGGTCGGCATCCGACAATTTCGGTCCGGGCGCGCGGACTGCCGCCGTCGCCAGCACGCCGCGGCGGCGCAGCGTCTCCTTGCGGATCGCGAGGCCGATGCCGACCTGCTGCTCGTAGCGGATCAGCGGCAGATAGGCGTCGAACAGATCCTCCGCCCCGGCCGCGTCGCCGGCATGATGGCGCTCGCACACATCGACCAGCATTTCGGGAAAGGCGAAGCCGGTCATCGCGCCGTCGGCGCCGCGCGCGAGCTCGAGCGGCAGGAACAGTCCGCCGTTGCCGACCAGCACCGAGACGCGGCGGCGGGCGCCCGCAGCCTCGTCGGCGCGAAACGCGGAAAGCTTGGCGAGGCCCGGCCAGTCCTCGTGCTTCAGGACCTTCAATTGATCGAGGTCGGCGAACAGCCGGTTGAGAAGCCCGATCGAGAAATTGACGCCGGTCGACGGCGGATAGTCCTGGAGGACGACCGGCACGCCGGGCAGGGTCTCGCAGACGGCGTGAAAATAGCGCTCGATCTTCTCGTCGGTATTCAGCCCGCCCGCCGGCGCGACCATCACGCCGGCCGCGCCGAGGCCCATCGCCGCGTCGGTCAGCGCCTTCATCGGATTGAAGGCGGGCGACGATACGCCGACGACGACCGGGACCGCGCCATCGACCGCATCGAGCACCGTTCGGGTAAAGGTCAGGGATTCGTCGGCCGACAGCTTGGGCGCTTCGCCCATCACGCCGAGGATGGTGAGTCCCGCGACGCCGCAATCGAGATAAAACTCCACCATGCGGCGCGTGCTGTCGAGGTCGAGCGCGCCGTCGTCAGTGAACGGCGTTGCGGCAATGGCGTAGACGCCCCTGGCGGTTTCATCGATGAGAGCAGGCATGCGGGTCTCCGGTAATCTGGAAGGCCAAGGCTACACCGCGTATGCTCGGGCACGCAAAGGAAAGGCGGAGGCGACATGGCCGAGTACGATCTGGTAGTGCGCGGCGCCCGGGTGGCGACGGCGAGCGACGTGTTCGAGGCGGACATCGGCATCCGAGACGGGCGCATCGCGGCGCTCGGCGAGACGCTCGCTGCCGGCGCGGACGAGATCGACGCGCACGGCCTGCTGATCACGCCGGGCGGCGTCGACAGCCACTGCCACGTCGAACAGGTCTCGTCGTTCGGGACGTGGACGGCCGACGACTGGTTCACCGCGACGCGCTCGGCCGCCTGCGGCGGGACGACGACGATCATGCCGTTCGCCTGCCAGCATCGCGGCCAGTCCCTGCGCGAGGTCGTGCAGGACTATCACGACCGCGCGGGACCTAAGGCGTGCGTCGACTACGCCTTCCACCTGATCGTCTCGGACCCGACAGCGCAGGTGCTCGGCCAGGACCTGCCGGCGCTGATCAAGGACGGTTACACCAGCTTCAAGATCTATCTCACCTACGACGCGTTGAAATTGTCCGACCGCCAGTTCCTCGACGTGCTCGCGGTCGCCAAACGCGACGGCGCGATGGTGATGGTGCATGCCGAGAACAACGACATGATCCTGTGGATGGCGGAACGCCTGATCGCCGCCGGGCTGACTGCGCCGAAATATCACGCCACCTCGCGGCCGATGCTGGTCGAGCGCGAGGCGACGCACCGGACCATCGCGCTGGCCGAGCTCGTCGACGTGCCGGTCCTCATCGTCCATGTGTCCGGCGCAGAGGCGATCGAACAGATCCGCTGGGCCCGGTCTCGCGGGCTCAAGATCTTCGCCGAGACCTGCCCGCAATACCTGTTCCTGACCGAGGCCGACCTCGACAAGCCGGGCATGGAGGGCGCCAAGCACATGTGCAGCCCGCCGCCGCGCGACGCGGCCAACCAGGAAATCGTCTGGGACGCGCTGGTCGAGGGCGTGTTCGACGTCTTCTCGTCAGACCACGCGCCCTACCGCTACGACGACCCGGAGGGCAAGCTGAAGGCCGGGCCCGACGCCCATTTCAAGCAGATCGCCAACGGCGTGCCCGGCCTCGAGGTGCGCCTGCCGCTGCTGATGTCGGAAGGCGTCGGCAAGGGCCGCATCGACCTCTGCGAGTTCGTCCAGCTGACCGCGACCAACGCCGCCAAGCTCTACGGCCTCTACCCGAAGAAAGGCACCATCGCCGTCGGCGCGGACGCCGACCTCGTCATCTGGGACACCGAAAAAGAGGTCACCATCACCCAGGACCTCATGCACGACGCGATGGACTACACGCCCTATGAAGGCCGCAAGGTCACCGGCTGGCCGATCGCCACGCTGCTGCGCGGCCGCGCGGTCTGGAAGGACGGGGAATTTGCAGGCGAGGCGGGCGGCGGCGCATTCCACCCGTGCGGGCGGCCGCCGGCGCTCGACCTGCCGGCGCGGCTGCCGACAGCGTTCGACCCGGTGGCGGGCGAGCTGAAGTCCTAACCGGCAACCCTGTTGATGAAATACCGCCCCGGCCGCACACCGTCGGGCAGCGGCAGCGCCGTCCAGCCGTCGACGTTGTATTCCTGGTCGCTGAGGACGATGCCGCCGGGCGCCATCAGGGCGGCGACGGCGGGCGCGATGAAGGCGGCGAGCCTCGCGTTCGACTCCTTTTCGCCGGTGCCCATGTCGCAATGGGCCAGCGCCACCGGCGCGCCGATGATCCTGCCGGCGGCCGGCAGCGTCTCGGTGATGTCGCCGAGCAGCATGTGATCGTCGTCCGGGATACAGTCGGGATGCGCCGCGACGCGGCGGTCGAAGACGAAGATCTCCCGGTCGGGAAACAGCTCGCGCAGGTGATCGTAGGTGCGCCCGTTGCCGAGCCCGAGCTCGAGCACGGGGCCCGGAATGTCGCGGATCAGCTCCGCGGCAAGGTTGAGGCAGTCGCGCTGCGCGGAGACGCGGCGAATGAAGGAATCGAGGCGGCTCACGCGTCCGACTTCGCCTCTCGCAGGGCGGTCGTCGTCGCTTCCAGCCGGTGCGCGAGCTCGCGCATGATCTCGACCGCCATCTCGGGAAATTCGCTGATCAGCCGGAAGAACAGGTCCTTGGTGATGGCGAGCGTGGTCAGCTCGGTCTCGGCCCGGATGGTCGCCGTTCGCGGCACGTCGATGAGGATGGCGATCTCGCCCACGAAATCGTTCTTGCCGACCTTGGCCACGGCCAGCTCGCCGCCGGGCGTGTCGACCACGACGTCCGCCTGGCCCTGAAGGATGATATAGGCCGCATCGCCGGGGTCGCCCTGGCGGAACAGCTCCTGGCCGGCGGGAAAGGTCAGCCGTTCGCTGGTAAACGCGAGCAGCTTCAGTTTCGATGGCTCGATCTTCGCGAACAGCGGCACGCTGCGCAGAGCCTCGACTTCCTCGTTCAGGCTCACATCATCCTCCCGGACGCCATAGTATTCCCCAATTGCGTCACTCCGACTCTATCAGATCGTGCAGCGCCGTGCCCGGGCGATCAAGCGCACCGACGGCGTCGTTCTCGACCGCCTTGCCCGACCGGAACACGATCGCCCGGTCGAACCGGCGCGCCATGGACGGACGGTGAACCGCCCACACCAGACCGCGCCCCTCGAACTTCTTCAGCAGGTTGTCGACGAGCGCGTTCTGCGTCGCGCCGTCGAGGCTCGCGGTCGCCTCGTTGAGAACGAGGATGTCCGGCCGCTTGAGCACGGCACGAGCGATGCCGAGCTTCTGGCGCTGGGCGCCGGACAGCCGTCCGCCGGCAATGCCGACGTGATAACCGAGGCCCACCTCCATCACGGCCGCGCGCAGCTCGAGCGCGTCGATCACCTCGGCGACGATGTCGCGGACGCGCTCGGAGCCCCGCGCCTGGCCATAGGCGACCTTGCCGAACAGGATGTTGTCGAGCAGGGAAGACGCCGAGTTGAACGATTCCACGTCGAAGAATTCGAGCGCGCCCCGATATTCCTCCGGCAGGTTCTCCGCGAAGGCGCGGCGTGCGGCGAGAATGCGCGCCTGCAGATCGTCGTCGATGATGCCGAGCCGATGGCGGGCCGGCGAAATCTTGAACGGCAGCGACAGAAGCATCGTCCGCTCGTCGGGCCGCAGCGCCGCGAGGCCTTCGCGGCCGATGCGGCTCAGCACCGTCTGGAATTCGGGCAGGTCGTCCGACGAGATGAAGCTGAACTGCTCGAAGAAAGGATGGCCGGGCGGCAGGTCAGCGAACAGCTCGACCATGGTCGATGCGACCTGCTGGCCGGCGGCGAGAAGGTCGTCGGTCAGCTCTTCGCTCTCGAGAACCCGAAGGACGTACGGGTTCTCGGCCAGCCGGTCCATGTCGAACGTCGGGCCGACGGGCGTGCCGAACAGCAGGTTTTCGCCGAGCGTCGCATTTTCGTTGTAGCTGTCGGGCTGGAACCGCTCGACGAGCGACGCCACGGCCGGATCGGAAAGACGTTCGGCGAACGCCTTGCGCGCCTCGAGAAATGCGCTCGCGAGGTCGTCGCGCACGGCGGGGTCGATGGAGCCGCGGAGGCCGAAATCGTAGATGTCGCCCTGCAGCCCGACGAGGGAGAGAACCTCGAACATGCGATCCCTCAGCGCCGCCGCATCGTCGGCGCCCACGGCGGCGTAATCGATCCAGTCGGCGTTCAGGTCGTCGGTGGAATTGCCCGACGCCTCCGACTCGACGAACGCGCGACGATTTATGTGGTGCTCCTCGCCGTCGTAGTCGTGTTCCCGCAACGGCACGTGCTGGATGCCGTAGATCAGGTTCTCGCGCACTGTCGAAGCGAACAGATAGGCCGTCGGCCCGACATAAGCGAGGCGGCGGCCGGAGACGGCCTCCGGAAGCGCGTCCGCCCGCGCGTCGCCGTAGCGGAAGGAGCCACTGGTCGGCCCGATCAGCCGGGCGATCATCATCGCCGTCTCTTCCTTGCCCGATCCCCCGCCGCCGACCAGCGCGACATGCTCGCCGGCATCGAAGGAGAAGGAAGCGCCGTCGATCAGAAGCGCGCCGGTGTCGTCGACCATGCTGACGCCCGACGCGGCGATCTCGCCCCGGATCGGCTCTACGGCCTCGGGCTCGTCGAGTTGCAGGCGCTCGTCCAGCATGCCGGCGGGTCCGAACTGGTCCATGACCTGCTCGTACTTGATCTTCGCGTCGGCCTGGCGCTAGTAGAAATTCAGCAGTTCCTTCCACGGCGCCGCGAGATCCTTGTGCGCCGCGATCGCCGCCATCAGCGTTCCGATCTCGAGCTGGCCCTTGATCACCAGCCAGCCGCCGATGGCGTAGAAGCAGAACGGGCCGAGCTGATTGATCGAGTTGTTCAGGAACTTGATAATGAATTTCCAGATATAGATCTGGAGCCGGACGTGATAGATCGCGCCGAGCCGGGTGGAGAAATCGGCCCGTTCGCGACGCGCGGTGTTGTGGGTGTGGATCTCGACGACGCCGGAGACGGATTCGCCGACCCGGTCCGAGAGCTGGCGGACGAGACGCACGCGCTCCTTGCCGAGCAGGTTTACGCGGCGCTGCAGTTTCGGGATCAGGTAGAACTGCACCGGATAGAGCGCGACGGCGGCGAGCGCCATGAACCAGTTCTGCACAAGGAGAAAGGCGAGAATCACGATCAGATAGCCGCCCTGGAAGATCGGCAGCTTGAACGCATCGCCGATAAAGCCGCCCAGCGGCTCGACCTCGGCGGTGATCATGGTCACGAGCTCGGACGACGACGTCTTGCGGAACTGCGGCAGCGGAAAGCGCAGGATCCGTCCGTAGAGATCGAACCGCAGACGCCGCAGCATGCGTTCTCCGGTGATTCCGCTATAGACGTTGATGACGTACTTGAAGCCCTGGTTGACCGCCACGAGCAGCAGAAACGCGCCGCACAGAACCCAAAGATAGTCGATCTGCTCGAGTTCGACGCCCAGCAGGGTCGTCGGGAACGCGACTGTCTTGGCCTGGATCGCCCCGTTCACGATCATCTTGGGCAGTTCGTAGAACGCGTAGAGGAACGGAAACGACAAGACCGCCATGATCGTCAGCACGATTTGCTGGCGAAGCGAATGTTTCAGAATGTACCGGTAGATATTCGATTCCACGCGACGGCTCTTTCCGACCTTATCCGTACCCGTCTGCCGCTGCGGCCCGGCAGCTTACCTGCTGGCCATCCGAATGAGAAACCGTATCTAGAATGCGCGCGCCGCGCCAAGCCTGTCAGTGACGGCGATCACAGGCGAAAATCGCGCAGACATGGGATATTGTGGCGAAAACAACGACTTGGGGCGCGGGAGAACCTGTGCGATATTCTCGCGAAAGAGCGGACGGATTGGGATGACCGGCGAAAAACGCGCGAGGCGCGCGCTTATCTACAGCCATGACAGTTTCGGTCTGGGTCACCTGCGGAGGTGCCGTGCGATCGCGCACGCCCTCGTCGAGCACGATCCCGAGATGTCGGTCGTCATCCTGTCGGGTTCCCCGATCATCGGGAACTTCGAATTCCGCCAGCGCGTGGATTTCGTCCGGGTGCCGGGGGTCATCAAGCTGCGCAAAGGCGATTACACGTCCTATAGCCTCGACCTCGACATAGAACAGACCGTCGCCCTGCGGGCGTCGATCATCCAGCATACCGCCGACATCTTCGATCCGGACATCTTCATCGTCGACAAGGAGCCGCTCGGTCTCCGCGGCGAGGTCGGCGACACGCTCGAAATGCTGGCACAGCGCGGCACGCCCCTGGTGCTTGGACTCCGCGACGTCATGGACAAGCCGGGCCTGCTGGCGCCCGAGTGGGAACGCAAAAACGTCATGCCGGCCCTGACCGGCCTTTACGACGAGATATGGGTCTACGGCCTGCCGCAGATATGCGACCCGCTGGCCGATATCGAACTTCCCCCGGCAGTCCGCCGCAAGATGGTCTTCACCGGCTACTTGGAGCGCGAGCCGGCGCGGGGCGAGCCGGTCGCCGAACACGCGATCCCGTTCGACGGCCCCTACCTGCTTGTCACGCCGGGCGGCGGCGGCGACGGCGAAGCGCTGGTCGACTGGGTGCTTCGGGCCTACGAGCTCGACGCGGCCGCGCCGCCCTATCCGGCGCTCCTGGTGTTCGGCCCGTTCATGCAGAAAGACAAGCAGACCGATTTCGCGCGCCGCGCGGCACAGCTCGACAATGTCGAGGCGATCACATTCGAAGCGAACATCGAGCCGCTGATCCAAGGCGCCGCGGGCATCGTCGCGATGGGCGGCTACAACACGTTCTGCGAGATTCTGTCGTTCGACAAGCCGGGCCTCGTCGTGCCGCGCACGGTGCCGCGCCTCGAGCAGTATATCCGCGCGAAACGCGCCGCCGAGCTCGGCCTGCTGCGGATGCTGATGGACGACGGCGTGCGCCGTGCCGGCGACATGGCGATCGCACTGCGCGCCCTGCCGA